>JAUIHJ010000216.1 GCA_030432015.1 bacterium | reverse complement strand
CTCGCACCTCAGTTTGCTGCCGCTGCTGGCTCGCGGGTGCAAACTGAGGTGCGAGGGGGAGGCTGCCAACTACAGGCGACTCGCCGGATGCCCCCTGCATTCCTCCCCGCAATCACGCTCGCGGCCCGCACAATGGCCACTGTCGCCGGTTGCGTTTTGTGTAGAATTAGCGGCAGCGCTGGAACACCGTTGAATGCTTTCGATACCAAGCCGACGTTACCCGCGTTGTGTTCGCTCGACAAGCTCGGAGATCATGCATGAAGACACAGGGAGAAATCGAAGCCGCGATCTGTAAGGGGATTTCGCATTTCGAACTGGAATACATGGGACGGGGCCCTAAGGATATCCGCGCACATTTGATTGGTGATTTGCTGGTCGTTCGGTTGCAGGGGGTCTTGACTGCGGCCGAGCAACACCTGGTGAAGACACTCGAACCTGAAAAGGGACGTGACCTGCTGAAGCAAGTTCGATCGCAACTGATTGAAATCGCGAGGCCGACCCTGGACGTCCTGATTGAAGACATCACCGGCATCAAGCCCCGAAGCCTACATCATGACATCAGTACTCGCACGGGCGAAGAGATCGTCGTCTTTACGCTGGCCGACGCACCCATTTTTCGCGATGTACGAACGAACTAGACCTTAGCAAGAGGCCCAGGTCCCCTTCCAGCCCAAGCCAGTGCCGATGCTGTTTGCGGCCAAGTGCCTGCCGGCTGCCCGCAAAGTTTCGCATCGGCGCCTCCTTTCGCGGCGCATCGGCAGCTGTTTTAATTGCAAGGTCTGCAACCTG
The DNA here is from genome assembly GCA_030432015.1 of bacterium. Classification (GTDB taxonomy): domain Bacteria; phylum Planctomycetota; class Planctomycetia; order Pirellulales; family Pirellulaceae; genus ARS98. Next base: position 10,352 of record JAUIHJ010000216.1, on the reverse strand, counting down.
GAAAGGCGCACTTGAAAACAAGCATCCTCGGTATGGGCACCGCTCTGCCTGAACACACCATGAGCCTGGATGAGGCCGTGGCGATGTCGACGGAATTAGTCTGCAGAACGGAGCGGGAGACGCGTCTGCTGCGGACGATGTATCGGAAGGCCAAGGTCCAGAACCGTCACACGTGCGTACCCCATCGCGTTGCCTTTCAATGGATCGGCGAAGGTGCGGCACCGAGCAGCAGCGCGGGACCGTCGACTCAGGAGCGGATGGCGCTGTATGCCGAACATGCTCGGCCGCTAGCAACCACCGCCGCCAGCCGCGCGTTGGCAGCAGCCGGGGTTGCCGCGAGCGAAATCACTCACTTGATCACGATTTCCTGCACCGGTTTTGATGCGCCGGGGGTCGACATCCACCTGTTCGATCAGTTGGGCCTGCCGAACACGACGCAACGCCTGCACATCGGGTTTATGGGGTGCCATGGAGCCATCAACGGTCTACGTGCCGCGCGCGGGTTGGCCGCCGCGGATCCAGAGGCCAGAATCCTGGTCTGCGCGGTGGAGCTCTGCAGTCTGCACTTCAAGTCTCAATGGGATCCCGAACGGATGCTGGGCAACGCCCTGTTTGCCGATGGCGCCGCGGCGCTGGTCGTGGCACCAGGCACCGACGGCGACCAAGCGATTTGCCAGCTGCGCGACACCGGATCCTGCCTGCTGGAGGATTCGCGTGAGGCAATCACCTGGCGCATCGGTAATTCCGGCTTTGACATGTCCCTGTCCAACCGCGTTCCAGATCTGATCGGCGACCAGCTAAAACCCTGGCTCGCATCGTGGCTCGACCGCCGAGGTCATTCGCTGGAGTCCATTACGTCGTGGGCCGTCCATCCGGGCGGGCCCCGCATTCTTGCGTCGGTTGAAGAAACGCTGGGCTTCGAGCCCGCCGTCTTAGCGACGTCGCGAGCGGTACTGAACGAACTCGGCAACATGTCGTCCCCCACGGTGCTGTTTATTCTGGAACGATTTTTGCGACAGCCGAACCCGCAGCCGTGTCTCATGCTGGGGTTTGGGCCGGGGTTGGTGGCCGAAGTCGCGTTGCTCGAATAGCCAGTTGAAATTCGCTCGTGTTCTCACTCTCCCGCCACGCCCTGCTCCGCCGCGGCCTCATCACCGCTATCGCGATGCTCGTCCTCGCACCGCTATTGGCGTGGTGTGCGTTTCAGGGCATGCAGACGATGTTCAACACGCCCCATCATTGGATCCCGAAAAACAATCCGCAAAGGGAAGAATTTGAGTGGTTTGTTGAGCACTTTGAGAGCCAGGCCCTGGTCGTGATCAGTTGGCCGGGATGCACCGTGGACGACCCGCGGCTCAACGCCTTTGAATCAAGGTTGCTGGACCCGAGTAGCCCGCACGCTGCCCGCAATCGCTTGCTCCTGGATCGCGTGGTGTCGGGGTATTCGTCGCTGCGGCAATTGACTGCCGAACCGATCCTGCTTTCGAGAGAGCAGGCCGTAGGTCGTTTACGGGGAGTTCTGGTAGGCCCGGACGGCGTGACCAGTTGCGCCGTCGTGATGTTCACCGATCTGGGCGGCTACCAGCGTCGCGAGGCGATCGAGATCATCCTGGCCACCGCGGAGGCGGTCTGCGAACTGCCCAGAGATGCGTTTCACCTGGCGGGGCCACCCGTTGACGGAGTGGCCATCGACGATGCGGGAGTCGACACGATGCAGCGTTTTGCGATCCCGTCGGCGCTGGTCTCGCTGTTGCTCTGCTGGGGATGCCTCCGCGAATGGCATTACGCGCTGGCCGTTTTTTTGGCGGCGGCGTTCGGAGAGGGTCTTTGTCTGGCGCTGGTGTATTGGAGCGGGCAACCCATGAACGCCGTCTTGATCATGATGCCGCCATTTGTATTTGTGCTCACCATCGCGGCCGGTGTCCACCTGGTGAATTATTACTTTGACGCCGCCCGGCGGCACGGCGCCGAGGGAGCAACGCAGCGGGCGATACGGATCGGCTGGCTCCCCTGCCTGCTGGCAACGGTGACAACCGGAATCGGACTCAGTTCCTTGCTGGTCAGCGATGTGGAACCGATTCGCCGGTTCGGTGCCTTCGCGACGATCGGCGTGGTAACAACCCTGCTGTTACTCTTTGGTTTGGTGCCCGGGCTGATGGAGCGTTGGCCGGTGCTGGTGAGTGCTAGCAACGCCGAACGAACCAGCAAGGGCCTTTGGAATCGGCTCGCCGAAACCATGATCCGCGGGGCCAGCGTCGTCACGGTGGCTGCGATCCTGGCGATCGTGGCGTTCAGCGGGGGACTGTTTTCCATCGAGACTTCGTTGAAATTGCGCGAACTGTTTTCACCCCGCGATCGCGTCCTGGCCGACTACGCCTGGCTCGAAGAGCGACTGGGACCGATGGTGCCGGTCGAAGTGATCTTGCATTTCCGCACGGATGCTCCGAGCGACATTTTGCGGCGCATCGAGATTGTCCGTGACGTGGCCCAAGCGGTCGGCGAAATTGAGCAAGTGGCCGGCGTGATGTCGGCGGAGACCTTCACCCCCGATTTTCCCGCGGGACGAGGCATCCGCTATGTCGCCCGGCGGACCCTCTTTGCCAAACGACTGGCGCAGGAACGCGGCCGTTTCGTGGACGCCCGTTTTTTGAACGAAGAAGGGACTCGCCAATCCTGGCGGATTGCGGCCCGCGTCCCGGCGCTCGGCAATCTGGATTACGAACGGTTCTTGATCGAGTTAAAACGCACGGTCACGCCCACCGTTGCGGCCGCGGCCGGCGCGTCAGACGAACCGATTGAAATTACCGTCACCGGCGCGATTCCACTGATCTATCAAACGCAACGTCTGCTGCTGGATGACCTGGTGCGGAGCTTTGTGGCGGCCTTTGCCATCGTGGGCGCCGTGATGATGATCGTGTTGCGGAGCATCCCAGCCGGGCTGGTCGCAATGATCCCCAATATTTTTCCGGCTGCCGCTGTCTTCGGCTTGATGGGCTGGCTGGCGATCCCGGTCGACCTGGGATCGGTCATGACAGCCAGCATCGCCTTGGGAATTGCGGTGGTGGATACGCTGCACTTCCTGACCTGGTTTCGGCGAGAAATTGCCTCTGGATGCGATCCGCCCGAGGCGATCCGGCGATCATATCGCCACTGCGCGACGGCCATGCTGCAAACCAGCGTGATCTGCGGCGTGGGGATGCTGGCCTTTGTGTTTAGTTCGTTTGTCCCCGCCAGCCGATTCGCCTGGATGGTGTTCGTCCTGCTAATGACGGCCCTCTTTGCCGACCTCGTGATTCTGCCGGCTCTGTTGGCTGGCCCACTGGGCCGCGTGTTCGTCAAACGCCCTCCACCCGTGGCCGAATCGAGCTGATTCCTCCGGCAGCGGCTTCGTCGGACATCGGCTTCCGGGCGACAATGCTGGCATACTTCATCGCCCCGCTGCGATACGCATTCAAGATCAGATTGAAGTTGTCCGCAAACTTCCAAAAATCTCCGCCGAAGGCGCCGCGAAAGGTTCGCACAAGCTGAGCCATCCCGGTCCGCTTGATCCGGCTGTCGCAGATTTCCCAAGTGCGGGTGATTTTAGGCGTGAGATCGCAGATGCTGCCAACCTCCAGACCGGCGTCGCGGAGCCACGTCGCGTAGTCTGCGGAGGTTCCCAACGAAGGACAGAGAAATGCGTCGCAGACTTTCTTGACTTGGTCGATATCTTCGTCGGAATGCGGTTCGTCCCCGGCCAACCAGATGCACAGCGCGACGCCGCCACCCGGTCGCAACCAGTCCGCCGCGCGACGGAAAAAGGCAGGCTTATCAAACAGATGCTCCGTACACTCGATGCTCCAAAGGTAGTCGAAGGACGCCGGGGCGAATTCGACGGTCTCGGCATCTTGGCGAAGGAATCGGGTGCGGCTGCGGAGTCCCTTCATGGTTGCCGACGTACCGGCCCAATTTCGCTGCATCCCGCTCAGCGTGATCCCGGTAACGTGGCATTCGTGGTGGCGTGCCAGGTGGATCGAACTGCCCCCCATGCCGCAGCCCACGTCCACCACGGAGGCTCCGCGAGGGATTCCCGACTCGGCGAGCAGATGTTCGACCAGCTGCCGTTGGGCCAGGCGTGACGATTCATTCGCGTGCCATAAACCATGATGAATATGGACGCCCCACAAGAGCCGGTAGAACAAAGTGGCGACCTCGTAGTGCGTGCGAATCCGCGACTTGCTGATTCCATCAAAACTGATCATGGCAAACGCTCCGTGGCCGCGTCGAGTGGACGATCCGTTTCGAATGAGACATTTAAGGACCTGACAACGGGATTTGCCAGCGCCGGTGCGATCGCCAATAAGCGAATCGTGATACTAACCCAGGACGGGTGCCGCAACAAGCGGCTGACGCACCGGCACAGCCGCGCTCGCCGGATGATCAAACGCCGGTGAGTTTCCGTCCAGGCCCGCACCGCGTCAGCAGCCAAATTGTCGCGCGCCAATCCCACTACGATTGGCGCCACGGATCGCCCGGACGCCAGCGCCCAAGCCATCCCTTCGCCCGTAAATGGCTCGACGTAGCCCGCCGCATCCCCAACAAAAAAACAGCGGTCGGCGGCGACATGCTGACGGCGTTGGGTAAGCCGACCGGTGCCGTGCCACTTCAGTTGGTCGAGTGGTGCCGCGATTGGCAGGCACGCCTCGGTCAGGATGTGCTGAACAAGACCGGGAATTCCATCGTGTTGCTTGATGGCGTCGGCGTCCAGGGCGGTGGCGATATCGAGCCGATCATCCTCAAGCCGCACGAGCCCCACGTAGCCGTGCTGATGGCACGCCATGTAGATTGTGCCGGCCTCGTACGCTGCGGGCGCCACGTCAAGGATCGTGCCAGCTCCGACCCGCGACGCGCGAGCCGTCTGACGTTGCTCGGCTGCCGCTTCTTCGAAAACGCGGCAACCGAGACCACCGGCCACGATGATGGACTTGGCGGTTGCGGTCGAGCCTGCATCCAGACGTTTGAGGTGCACTCCGCGGGCCTCACCCTGGGTCGCGCCGATCACGGCTGGCGTCTGGTCGAGAAATTCGGCCCCCGCCTCGACGGCGGCCAGGATCAGCGCCGCGTCGAACCGGTCGCGCGATAGCGAAACACCCTGACTGAGCCGTATTCGGGCAAACCGCCCGCGGCTCGCCAGTTGGACGGTGCGCAATTCCCGCGCCTGGCATTGGCGGAGGAGATCCCCCAATCCAACCTGAGCCAGGACCTCCATGGCGGCGCCATTGATGCAGCAGCCGCAAACTTTTGCCCGCGGGAAAGCGGCTCGATCGACCAGCAAGACACGGGCGCCCAACAGGGCTGACTGGCGGGCCGCCAACGCTCCGGCAGGCCCCGCGCCGATCACCATCACATCCCAGCGTTCGTCCGCAGCGTCGTCCAGCCCCAGTGTCGCCTGGACCCGAAACTCACTTGCTGCCATCGGTTTCTCCAACAAAGACAAATCGGCAGGGCCAGGTCCTCCGCAACTCCGTATTCGAGTATCCAGCCCGCGCGGCCAACTCCGCGAATTCGGCCATCGAATACGCGGCACGCACCGACTGCGGGCCGTCGAAGTGCACCACGGGCGATCGACTGAGCACCCGGGTGGCGAGCCAGACCTGCAGCCAGTTGGCCAGCCCTCGCTCGAGATCGACGACGATGACGCGTGACGTGGCGGCCGACTTCAGCTTCGCTAACACCTGTGCGGTCGTCGCGGTCTCCAGATGATGCATGAATTGAGAACAGATCACGACGTCGTATTGGCTGGGGAGCGGCGCGCGGACGATATCGTGACAAAACAGCCGTATCGATACGCCGGCCTCGACGCAGTTTTGCGCTGCGAACGCCAACGCCTGCTCGCTCACATCACACGCTTCGATTTCCAGCCGAATTCCGTGCGAAGCACCGATCCTCATCAGAGCGATCGGGATATCGGCCGAGCCGGTGGCAATATCCAGTACCCGCAGCGGTCGGCCTGCCGAAGCGTGCTCGGTCGGCAAAAGGTGTTTCCAGACGAGCGACGCGTTACGCGTCCAGGCGTTGATTCGCCGCAATCCGCGCAGTGCGTGCAGATGTTCCGCGGAACCCAGCTCGGGGTCATCCATTCGTTCAGGAATCAACTGGCGATGTCGCATGATGGTCGTCCTGGAATGGTCCTTGGCTCAGTCCACACGTTGCGACGTTCCACCCGCCCCTGCAGAACATCAACGTCACTTGGACGACTTGTTGAGATACGAACGGTGCCCACGTCCCCGCTATTATACCGTGGACCGCCCCAGCGTAAGATGCTTGCGATTATCGGTGCGCAGAACACGACGCGGTGCACGGAGCATGGCTGGATGGCATGCCAGCTGGGCGACGCCACGAACGCGACGAGCCGACGGCGGATCAGGAATCGACAAGCGGTTGGGTGATCGCGCGCTCTGGTATTGGGCAGTCGGTTCGTTAACCCTCGGGCGCGAGCGCATGATTCTTGGGCAGCGCATCGGTTCCAGAAAGCGAGCGGGTGTTGGTTCGCGGGGCGACACCCGCCGTGGCTGATGCCGCAACGCTATGATTGCCGCCGGTTGCAGCTACAATAATGAGCACTCGTGTGAGTCAATTCGATTGGCCTGGCAATTGATCTTCGTTGCGCCGCGCGTCCAGAGGCGGCATTCGACAACATGGCTGAACGTCAGCCGTGCGGAGATGGTGACAATGGCTGACATTGTTTTGGTGAATCCGCGGTTCGAGCCGTCTTTTTGGGGACTGGAGCACGCCTTGCCGCTCCTGCGCAAGCGAGCCAACCTGCCGGTCGCCTGCCTGCCCTTGCTTGCCGCACTAACGCCGCACGAACATCAGGTCACCCTGGTTGACGAGAACGTCGAGGCGATCGACTACGCGCGGTTGGCGCGGGCGGACATCGTCGGAGTGACCGGAATGTCCGTCCAGCGGGGCCGCATGCGGGAAATCCTGGCCGAGCTGAAGAGGCGGGGTGTGTTTACTGTCGTTGGTGGCCCGTGGGTGACCGTGCAGGAAGATTATTTCAACGACTTGACAGACGTCATCTTCGTCGGGGAAGCGGAGGACACCTGGCCGCGGTTTCTGGACGAGTGGAGTCGCGGCGAGCACGGTCCACGGTATGAGCAGTCCGAAAAAACGGACATGTCCAAGATGCCGGTGCCGCGATTCGACCTGCTGAAGACGCAACACTACCTCTTCGCCAGCCTGCAATTCTCCCGCGGCTGCCCGTTTCAATGCGAGTTTTGTGACATCATCGTCACCTTCGGTCGGCGCCCGCGGCTGAAGACGTCCGAACAGGTGATTCACGAACTCGAGGCGATCCGCGCCCAGGGGATGGATATCGCCTTCATCGTCGACGACAACCTGATTGGCAACAAGAAGGCCATCAAGCCATTGCTGGCGGCAGTGGCGGCCTGGCAGCGTTCCAACGGCTATCCGTTCCTGTTCTTCACCGAAGCGTCGGTCGATTTGTCGGAAGACGCCGAGCTGATGCAGTTGATGGTGGACGCCAATATCAGCAGCGTCTTTGTGGGGATCGAAAGCCCGAATGAAGCCTCCCTGCTGGAGACCAAGAAACTACAAAACGTCCGCACTGGCACGACGCTTGTCGATCGCGTGCGAACCATCCAGGACGCCGGGCTTGATGTCTGGTGTGGCATGATTGTCGGATTCGACCACGACGACGAGAGTGTGTTTAACGCGCAGGTGCAATTCATCAGAGACGCCCGGGTGCTGCACATCATGATGGGTATGCTGTTCGCCATCCCCAAGACTCCCCTCTACGACCGCCTGTTGGCCGAAGGCCGCCTGGACCCGGTGGACCACCCTGTCGAAGGCACCAATGTCATTCCCCTCCGTATGACCCGAGAGGCGTTGCGCGACGGATATGTGCGATTGCATCAAGATCTGTATGAACCGAGCGCTTACTTTGAGCGGTTCGAACAGCTGTGGCTGACGGATGGCTTTCAGTTCGGGATGACTCGCGGTGCCTATTGGCGACAGCACCCCTGGGCCTGGCTCAAGGGAGAGGCGGTCCTGCTGACGCGGACCGCGCTCGTCTTTTGGCAACTAATGAACGGTGTTCCGGATCGAGCGTTACGCAGGGAGTATCGGCGGCGATTCTACCGTGTGATCAAGCGTCGTCCGGACCCGAAGATCTGGTTCGCCTTCGTGATTAAGTGTCTAATGCACTATCACCATTATACGATGGCCAACGAGATGGCTCGCCAGGACACGCCGGTCGTCAATTCCTATTGAAACCGAGTACAGCACCATCACTGCGGAATCGGCTCCCAACTCAGAAGCCGTTCAGAGTAGCCGGAAAGCCTGTCTCGCCAGGACTTTCAAGTTGGCTCTCACCGTCCAGCAGGGACGGCGAAAGTTCCACGGCCGCGCGCGGATACTTCCGCTCTTCTAAAGGAAGTAATTCGCCTTTGGAGAATTGCAGGATGCCGCCTGCTCAATTTCAGAACACAACACTTGACAATTTCTTTACCCAGCCACAATATGATGACAGATCAACAGACATTCGTTTGTGCGATCGAAAGAGGCCTAAGCCTGGTATGATCATCGCCGCCAGCTTGAGACTTCTTTGCTGCAACACTGCTGACATTGGAGGGGGCTTCCTTGTCCCTTAGGTCGTGGCGCAAGCCACAGAAACTCCATCATCCTCGCGGGTCGGCAAGTGAACTATCGCCCGCGCACACAACTGCGTTGAATGCCGGGGCAAAACGCAGCTTGTGGCAGCGCCAGCGAGACTGGCTTTGGGGTTACGACTTTTTCATCTCCTATCATTGGGCCAGCGGAGGCGCATACGCCGTCATGCTTGCGCAGATGCTGCGTTCGAAAGGTTTCGATGTCTTCCTTGATCGTGCGGACTACGCCAGTGGCGATGATTGGAAGTGGATTGGGCAAGTCGCCCTTCGCAACACCCAACGATTGGTGTTGGTCGCGACCCGCGAAGCGGTGACGATTTCGCAGCCAGTCCAGGTTGAAGTAGAATTCTTCACGGCGCGAAGTCGTCATGTCATATCGATCATATTCGGCGACCGATTCGCCGACCTTGAACGAGACAAGTACCCAACGTTGTCGCGTTTGCCGGATTCGCAATTGTTCATCGATGGCGGTGCCGATTCACTGTCAAAAGGCCCGACACGCGAGACCGTCGAAGAGTTAATTCGAACGCATAAGGTTTTGCGGCGCCGCAACTTGCGGACACGATTTTCTGTCGGCGTGATGGCGATCCTGGCCTTGGCGGTTTTGGTCGTTGCCGCCTTCTGGCGAAACGCAGAGTGGCAGAGAAATCATGCCGTTGCCGCAACTGCGGAATCGCAACGCAACCTGGCGACGAGTCATTTTCGGCTGGGAGAATCTGAGGCTCAGCAGCATCGCCCGGCGAGCGCGGTATTTTCTTATTGGCAGGCATATGAAATTGCCCGCAACAACGGCGATGCCCGCTCGTTAAATGCCCGTAACTTAGTTGCATCCTGGATTCCACATGTGGCTCGCCCATTGCTCCATGAAGGGGCTGTTCATGCTGTCGCATTCAGTCCGAATGGGTTGATGGCTGTCACAGGAAGCCTTGATCACACAGCGCGACTTTGGGACGCACGGACTGGGCGACCGTTGGCGGCTCCGCTACCTCATCGTGGCTTTGTCAATGCCGTCGCTTTCAGTCCCGACAGCAAGCTGGTGTTGACGGGAAGTTGGGATAAGACCGCGCGGCTCTGGGACGCGGAAACAGGATTGCCATGTTCCGATCCTTTGCTCAATTCGGGCGAAGTCTGGGCCGTGGCATTCAGCCCCGATGGTCAGAAGGTGCTCACCGGAAGCAACCCAGCGGCAATGCTCTGGGTTACGAGAACCGGACTGCCAATCGGCAAGCCGATGCTGCACGGCGATCAGGTTCGATCCGTGGCATTCAGTCCCGACGGTAAGAAGGTCATCACTGCGAGCAATGACAATACCGCGAGACTATGGGACTCTGAAACGGGTCAGTCCTTGGGCGAGCCAATGACACATCGCGACGCAATCCGAGTGGTGGCGTTCAGCGATGATGGAACTAGGGTGATCACCGGCAGCAGCGATCGTACGGCGTGCATTTGGGATGCGGAGACCGGGGCTGCTTTAGCGTCGTTGCCTCATGAAGGCCCGGTATACGCAGCGGCGTTCAGTCGAGACGGCAATAAAGTGGTCACCGGCAGTGATACAAAGGGAAGGCTTTGGAATGTGCAGACCGGCGTGCATTCCCCCGCTGCGCTGGATCACACGAATCTCGTGCTGGCAGTTCAGTTTGCCTTGGATGGCGAAACCGTGCTCACCGCAAGCGCCGACAG
>JAUIHJ010000215.1 GCA_030432015.1 bacterium | reverse complement strand
TCCGAAGACGTTTTGGGGCTGCTCTATCGAATGGGCGAAAACCACGCAGGTGCGGTCGACGTGGCGGTTGAGAATCTCAATTCTGCCGCGGTTGGTCGTTGGCTGTCCCGAGTTGCCTTGTGGCAATTGACACGGGACGGACACATCGTTGGTGGCCCCGATGGCTTTCGGCTCACTGCCTCCGGTCAACTGAAAGCCGAGCGGCTCGTGCGCTCTCATCGCCTCTGGGAGACGTACATCGCCAAACATTTCGAATTGCCCGATGATCACCTGCACGAGTCGGCGCATTGGGTCGAGCACTTTATCGATCCTGATTTACGCGATGAGCTGTTTGCCGAACTCAGCGAACCAACGCAGGATCCCCACGGCGCGGCGATTCCATTCGGCGCGGAATCTGAATCGGGACCGGATCCCTAACAGGGACCGGGACATTCCCAACGGATCCCTGGACGGTCGCGTCGCGACCTTACCGATTGCATGACTTGAATCGGCAATTCGGCGGCGAAGTGCCGGTTCAGGACCGTTTTTGATTCATCAAAAACTCGCTCTCCGCTCGATGTCAATTGAACAGTCGTAGCCGCGGGAACAGATCTCGACAACATCTACCAGCAGGGAGTGGGCATGGATTCGCCTCGAAGATGGTCAATATCGCTCGGCCAGCGAGTTTTGCTGCTGTTGCTGATATTTAGCCAAGCACCCGCGGTGGCCCAAGAACGGTGCGATTTCGGCCCCGGCACGTTGTTTCAATGGAGTGGCGGCGAATACATCGATGGAGGCCCGGATCTGTCGGCGCCGCTGGTCTCCGATCGACCTGATTTCACCGAAGCCTCGTCCACGGTCGGCGTGCACGTGGCGCAACTGGAGTTTGGCTACACGTACTTCCACGACGATGCCGCCGGAACTTCGGTTGACATCCACCTGTTTCCCGAGGCGCTACTGAGATACGGCATTTACCGCGATTGGCTCGAACTGCGAATTGGCCTGACCTATATCGAAGAAACGACCGAGACTGCGGTTGCCTCGACCGCGCTCCGCGGCGCCGAGGATCTCTACCTGGGTTTCAAGATTGGGCTCACGCCGCAGGACGGCATCAAGCCAGAGATGGCCCTCATTCCGCAGGCTTTTGTTCCGACCGGCAGCGCGGGAATCAATCACGGGACGGTGTTGCCCGGGGTCAATTGGATTTATGGCTGGGAAGTCAATGATCGGATTTCGACCGCCGGCAGCACTCAAATCAATCGCCGCGTGGATGGGGCAACCGACGCTACGTTCTATCGCGTGGCGCAGTCCTGGACGGTGGCCCTCAGTGTGACCGAGCGTCTCGGAACCTATGCCGAGTGGTTCGCGCTGTTTCCGACCGGTGCCGACACCAAGCTTCCCGAGCACTACTTTAACGGCGGCATGACGTTCCTGGTCACGGACAATTTTCAACTGGATGTTCGTGCTGGCGTGGGCCTGAATGAGGCCGCGATCGACTACTTCGTAGGGGCGGGGGCGGTGGTTCGTCGGTGGTAGGCTCCGACCGGCCCGCCGGCAACCACGGATCGGTTTTTGACCGAAATCTCGGCGACGGATCGTGACGCTCGCCATGTCCGTTCGCGGGATGGTGACACGCGTCGCTAAGGCTGGACCACCTCGCCACCGTCGCGGGTGGCCAGGGCACGCCAGGCCGCCAGGTCAATGGTCTCGGAGAAAAGTCGGACCGATCCGTCGACCAAGCCAGCGTTGACGCCGCCCGGATGATAGCTGCGCGAGGTAACCGCCGCGTAGGTCAGCTGGTTGATCGACTTGCCTTCACGGTACGAGTTAAAGTCGATGTCATAATCCACACCACCGCTGCTGAAGGGCAACTTCGTGTTGGGGGTGAAGGTTCCGGTAAAGCCCGTTTGGTGCACTCGGCCATCCACCCATTCGGTATGACCGCTGTTGGTCTTGAAGCTGCCGCCCAGGGCGATGACGTCGGTAGGGACTGATGGGATCAGCGCGTTCGGTCCGTTGGGATTGCCGCCGTCACGCAGATACGGTGTCCACGCTTTCACCTCGCCGAAGGCCAAGGTATTGCTGGTGCCATCGGTGACACTTGCAAATCGCGTCCGGCTGTTGGGATGGACCAGCCCATTGCCGCCGACCCGCTGTAGCGGGTTGTAGATGAACCAGGTCCCAAAATTGACGCCGTAGTTCAGCGGATAATGGGTCAGCGCGCCGTCAGGCCGCTCCTTGTCCTGGACTTCGCTGGGGCAAAGGTACGTTGGCACGCGAGTTTGGGTAACGACCGGCTGGCTCTTGTAGTCGTAACTCCAGTCGATCAGATCGCCGAGATTCGCCTTTTCCAGGAATGGCAGCAAGCGAGCTTGCATCGACCAACTGTCATAAGTCGCACCCACCGGCAATTGTGCCGACGGAGGGAACTGCTTGAAGGTGTCGTGATAGTTGTGGAGGGCGAGCCCCATCTGCTTGAGGTTGTTCGAGCACGACATGCGTCGGGCCGCCTCACGTGCGGCCTGAACCGCCGGCAGCAGCAGCGCGACCAGAATTCCAATGATGGCGATAACGACAAGCAGTTCAACCAGGGTAAAACCGGCGGTTTGGCGGGGCGTGGGGCGTGGCATGGCAAGAGCTCTCAATGGTGTGTGGATGGCAATTGCGGGGTGGGTTAAAGTCGATATTGATACTCGGTATCAATAGGTCGGAGTCTATTTGGTTCAGCGAAACATGTCAAGCGTCGGTCACGGTTTTCCGACCTGGTGGCGGGGGCCCGAGCTGGCGCGTGTCAATGGGCGGCCGGTGCCGCTCCCTTCCAGCGAAGCGGCCCTTCTGGGAGAATGCCCGCGCCGGGCTTCTCCCCAGGCGGAAATATCCCTTGCGGATCAGACCATGCCGGCAACATCTACGTCGCTTGAAGCACGAATCGAGAAAGGAAGATCACATGGCGGCAGCAATTGCTTCGCTCACCCAGCGTATCGCCTGGAAGGGGTTGGCAGCCCATTACGAGCAGATCCATGACGTCCACTTGCGAGACCTCTTCGCGGGGGACCCGGGGCGCGGCGAACGCATGACCGCCGAAGTGCTGGGACTGCATGTTGATTACTCCAAGAATCGCGTTACCGACGAAACGTTGAGCCTGCTCGTCCAGCTGGCCGAGGAATCCGGTTTGCGTGCCCGGATCGACGCCATGTTTGCTGGCGAGAAGATCAACGTCACCGAAGATCGGGCCGTGCTCCATGTCGCGCTGCGCGCTCCGCGAGGGGCTTCGATTCTGGTCGACGGTGAGAACGTGGTTCCACAAGTCCACGCGGTCCTGGACCGGATGACGGAATTCTCCGACCGAGTCCGCAGCGGCCAGTGGACGGGACACAGCGGCAAACGAATTGTCAACGTCGTCAACATTGGAATCGGCGGCTCGGACCTGGGCCCCGTGATGGCGTATGAAGCACTCAAGCACTACAGCGACCGCAGCTTGACATTCCGCTTTGTCTCGAACGTCGACGGCACGGATTTCGCCGAAGCGGTCCGTGATCTGGATCCGGAAGAGACGTTGTTTATTGTCGCTTCCAAGACATTCACGACTCAGGAGACGATGACCAACGCCCAGTCGGCCAGGGACTGGTCCATTGCGGCGTTTGGAGGAGACACCGCGTCGGTCGCCAAACATTTCGTCGCGGTCTCGACCAGCGGCGACAGGGTCTCTGCCTTTGGTATCGACACCGCCAACATGTTTGGCTTTTGGGACTGGGTTGGCGGTCGCTATTCCATGGACTCGGCCATCGGCCTGGCAACGATGCTGGCGATCGGGCCGGAGAATTTTCGCGCCATGCTGAACGGCTTTCACCAGATGGACGAGCACTTTCGCACCGCGCCGTTTCGGGACAATCTGCCGGTACTGATGGGACTCTTGTCGCTCTGGTACAACAATTTTTTTGATGCCGAGACGATTGCGATCTTGCCCTACGATCAATATCTCAAGCGATTTCCGGCATACTTGCAGCAGTTGACGATGGAGAGCAACGGCAAGTACGTCACGCTGGACGGCGCGCGCGTTCCGTACGCGACCTGTCCGGTCTACTTCGGCGAGCCCGGAACGAATGGCCAGCACTCGTTTTACCAATTGATTCACCAGGGTACGCGGCTGATTCCTTGCGACTTCATCGCGTTCGGCAAGTCACTCAACCCGCTGGGGCGGCACCATGACATCCTGGTCGCCAACGTGTTTGCCCAGAGTGAGGCGTTGGCGTTTGGCAAGACGCCGGAGCAGGTTGAAGCGGAGGGGACGCCCGACTGGCTGGTCCCGCATCGGGTCTTCGATGGCAACAGGCCCTCCAATACGATTCTTGCTGAGCAGCTCACGCCGGACATCCTGGGCAAGCTTGTCGCGCTGTATGAGCATATCGTCTTCACGCAGGGTACGATCTGGAATCTTGATTCGTTTGACCAATGGGGCGTCGAATTGGGCAAGCAACTAGCCCAACGAATTGCACCGGAATTGGAAAACGCCGCGGCGCCGCTTGATCACGACAGTTCGACCAACAACTTGATCAACCGCTTTCGGGCGCTCAAGGCGAAATGACCCCTGCGCTGCCGTGTCACGTATGATACGGCGCGGTTGCGTGGCCTCTCTTCGCGGAATCACTCACCAGACCTTCACCACCAGGAAAGCGACGGCCTGCCATGACCCAGCTCAATTGGATTTCCACCGTGTGCCTCAGCTTGGCGTTGTCCGGAACGGTCCACCCGTGTTGTGGCGAGGAACCTGCCGGGGCAACTCCGACGTGGAAGTTGCTGATCGACGACCACTGGCTGGAGTCGAAATCGGGGGTCCGCCGCGTCCTGCACCAACCCAAGAAGGACCCGCGCAATCCGCTCATACGGGGCGATTCCGCCTGGGCCATCAACCCCTATTGTTATGGAACGGTTTTGTCTGACCCGGCGACTTCCCGCCTGAAGCTGTGGTACATGAGCTACAACTTTGGCTTCCCGCTTGCCGAACGCACGCCGATCCTCTACGCCACCAGTGACGATGGCATCGCCTGGGATCGCCCTGCGCTGGGCCTTGTTGGATTTCGCGGATCAAAGCAGAACAATATCGTGATGACCAACTATGGTCACCATGACCAATATTCCCCCAGCGTCCTGAGAGACGATCGCGATCCGGATCCACAACGACGTTACAAGATGATCTGGTGGGATTTTCCCAAGGGACGGCAGGGATACCGCGACGATGGCATGTGCGTCGCATTTTCGGCGGATGGGATCCGTTGGACAAAACACGCCAACAACCCAGTCTTATCAGCCAAGAAGCAGGAGCGGTCGATCAGCGACGTCATGTCGGTCATGTACGACCGTCGTGCGAACAAATTCGTGGTTTACGCGAAAGGTTGGGCCGAGCCGTGGCCCCGCTTCCGTCAGATCGTGCGGACCGAAAGCAGCGACTTTGTTCACTGGTCGGAACCGGAGGTTGTGCTGCGGCACGCATTCGACGCGGCGGACCCGCAATCGTATGGCATGGTGGTCAGCCAATATGAAAGTCTCTACCTGGGACTGCTCTGTTCCTACAAGAAACCGGGCGACGAAACGATTGATATTCAACTCACGGTGAGCCACGACAATCGCCGCTGGGCCCGCGCCGCCGATCAGGCGACATTGATCCCCACCGGGCCCGCGGGAAGCTGGGACGATGGCATGCTCTTTTGTGCGCCGTTGATTACGTTCAAGAATCAAGTTCTGATTTACTACGGCGCCTGGGACGGCCCTCATAATGTTTCGAATCGCCGCGCCGGAATTGGATTGGCGACGCTGCGCAAAGATGGGTTCGTCTCGCTGGATGCGGGCCCGGACGAGGGACGCATCACCACGCGGTTGCTGGACGACGCAGCGGGCCCGTTGCTGGTCAACGCGGACGCACGTGGCGGATCGTTGCGGGTTGAAGTTCTGGGCGCGGACGGAGAGCACCTGCCGGGATTCGAGGCCAGCGATTGCCTCCCGGTGACCACCGATGGTACGGACTTGCCAGTCCGCTGGAAGACGCAGGCCGCGGTGCCGCTCGCGGATAAGGGAGTGCGTTTGAGATTCATACTCCGCGAAGCCAAGCTGTATTCGTTCCGCTGCGGTCAATGACTTGCATCGGATGACGTGGGGTAATGTGGCGCCAGCACCATTTGACCGTGGGCTGCCGGTGGAAAAACGAGACATGATCGCAGGCCAACTGCCGGCAACTTGGACGAGCGGTGGCGCATTGATCGGAGGGAGTCACGCGGTTCGCGTTCGTGGGCCGTTCAGCAGGCGTCCGATTGGCGTGTAGCGGACACCGTAGGTGTACGTGATCAACAGGAAGGCTGAGATCACGACGGTAATGCCCGCGAACTTGAAGCTGGCCGGAACTTGCAGGTCGCGAACCAGCCATTGCGCAAGGATCACGAGGGGGAGGTGGGTGAGGTACAACCAGTACGAAGAATCCGAGATGTAACGCAGTGTCGTGCTTTCACGAGATAGCAAGCGACAACATAGGCCGATCGAGCCGAACGTCATGAGCCAGGTGAACGTGGCTTGCAGGAAATTGGCAACCATGGCGTTGGCGGATTCGTCCTCGAGTTTTGGAACGATGCCGAACGTGCCTGAAACCAGGTCCAACGCGACCGGAAACACGACGACTAGCGCGAGCGGGAGGCTTACGAACCACCATCGTCCGAGTTGGCCCTGCTGGTCGTCCATGTCCCAATAGACAGCGCCAAAGAAGAAAAAGATGGCGTAGTACGCCAGCACGCTGGGGATGGGAAGCAGTCCGATCGATGGAGCCGGACCGAAGCCGGCCGCTGGCATAGACGACTGCGTCAGCATCGTCAGCGGAATCAACCACAGCAAACTGAGGGGAGAACAAACGAGCCCGCGCGGGAGTCGTTCGATCCGCAGGCCTTTCGCGATCAACGTGTACAACACGAACGCGGCAACCAGCCAGCATAAAAACCACAGGAACCAAAGATGCATGAAGACGGGCAGTTGGAACAGCAGTCCCTGGAGTTCTCTGAGACCGGAGGACGGCCCGGCGTCGGCGTCCGAACCAAGGTAGTCGTTTTCGCCGAATTGCCCGGCAATGTCCTTTCGACCCGCCAGCAATGTACCTTCGTCAAGCGAAACGCCGAGCGAACTTGCAATAAACGTTGTCGTCCCGAAGTCCGTCTTGAGGACCTCCCGCGGCGTGAGACCAGTTCCATCGCGAGCGTTCACATCAGCCCCGGCTTGAAGTAACAGGGCGGCCTCCCGCGGCCGTCCCATGAAGGCAGCGATGTGCAACGCCGTCGCCCTGTCGCGGTTCGGTTGATTCACATCGGCTTCGGCAGCGATCAGCAGTTCAACTATTTCCGTGTGCCCTAGAAACACCGCCGTGCATAACGGCGAGGAGCCGGAGCTTTTGTCGAGCGTGTTGACATCGATCGCGGGTTGCTGAAGCCGGGTGCGAACACGTTCGGCGTCGCCGGAAACAACCGCCGCGTAGATTGTCGAGCTATCCGGACTGGCGGAGGACGGACGCGTCACAACGAAGCTCACCGCCCACATTGCTGGGACGATCGTCAGGCAGCCGATCACAAGCGGCAAAAAAATCCACTTGAACCGATGGTAGACGAGGCTTCCGAGTCCTCGTTTTCGCCACAGCATCGCGGTGAAGAACCCGCTGAGCATGAAGAACAGCGGCATGCGAAAACCATGGATGCCGGCGAACAAAATATAGAAAACGCCGCTTTGCTGGGAGTCCTGCACCACCCACGGAATCGGAGCAAATGATAACGCAGCATGTAGAACGATGCCCAGCAGCATGGCGATCGCGCGCAATGCGTCGAGGTCATGCCGTCGCTCGAAAGACGCTGCGGAGCCGCTGGCGGACCCTGTTGTTGCGACTGAGGGTTGCTCGACGCACGATTCTGCATTGATCGTCGTAGTGTTGATGTCAGGCTCCCCAAAATTGAAGGCGTACGCCGGTTGGTGGTACAGGTATACAGAGATGTGCCGCCGATTTTCTTCGTTGCGTCAGCGGATCTGGGCATGGTCGATCTCGTCCAGCGCGCGATACGCCGCGGCAATGCTTTCGCCGGAGAGCTTCCGTCTCAAATGCTCGAACGATGTGTTGCCTGACTTCAGCACGCGCCAATAAAGCCACAGCGAGATAACAAATCCGACCACGCCGACAACGAGCGACACGATGAGCGAATTCGCATAGAGCACCACCGCGTCGAAGCCTAAGGCAACGCAAACAGGAATCCACATCAGCCACCACACAAACCCGATAATAACGCCGGCACGCAGATAGCCGGATTGCGCGCTGTCGAGTTTGCTGCGAATGTCCTCAACCGGTTTCGAGTAGTCGATGCGTCGAATTCTGGTGCAGACGAGAGCCGCCTGAGAAATCACGATGACGCCGTAAACGTGCACAATGATTCCGTTCACGATTCGATGCGGAACCTGCGTGTTTCGTGCCCAGCACTGCGCTCCCAGCAGAATTAGGGCAACGCCAATCAGGATCTGCAGCACCTGCCAGCGGAGGAGTGGCCGTAACGAGTTCTCGACACGATCCATCAGCTGGCGACGCGTCAGCAACAATCGTCCGGCCAGGTCCTGCTGTTCCAACGTCGCGGGTGTCGCTCGATCACTCGCTCCCGCAGGGCGCCCATCGTGGACGACCGTCGGCGCGAAGGCTGGATGATCGTTCGAAGTGATCGACTGCATGTCCAATTTGATCTGGCTCGCGCGCTGGTAGCGGCGTTGAGGCTCTTTTTCGAGCGTACGTAGCACAACGTCATCCAGCCGGACGTCGATTTCAACTTTTGCGGAAGGTGCGGCGAACCGACCAATCGGGAGTTCCCCCGTCAGCATTTCGTAGATGACGACTCCCAGCGAATAGATGTCGGCTCGATGGTCGACGTTGTGCGTCCCTTCCAGCTGTTCCGGAGCCATGTACCTCGGCGTGCCCATGACTTGATGGGTCGCGGTCAGCGATGGCTGCTGGTCGTCGTTGTCCAGAATCCGCGATAGTCCAAAGTCGGCGATTTTCACCTTGCCGTCGACGGACATCAGGATGTTTTCCGGCTTGATGTCGCGATGCACGATGCCCTTGTCATGCGCGTATTGCAGTGCGTCGCAGAGATACGGCACGATCGTGAGTGCGTGTTCTGGTGCCAGTTGGCGAGCTCGCACGACCTCTCGCAGTGTCGATCCCTCGATGTACTCCATCAAGAAGTAGTAGGTGTCGGCGACATTGCCGAACTCGTATAGCGCGACGATGTTAGGATGATTCAGCTTCGCCAGCGTGCGGGCTTCACGCGTAAACCGCAAGGCGAACTTGACGTCGTGTCCGAACTCCTCTGGCAAGATCTTGATGGCGACGACGCGATCGAGTCCTTGCTGCCGCGCCTTGTAGACGGCGCCCATTCCGCCTACTCCAATGAGTTCGATGATCTGCAGCGCTGGGAACAGTTCGGCCAGTCGTTCGACACTCGGCGGCTCGAACGCGCCAGCCGGTTTGCCGCCCACTCGAAACGCGCCATGGATGGCGCCGGCATGCTCGGGAAACCGGTCGATGTATTCCTGCTCGGCTGGCGTTTCGCCGCGCCGCCGCCGGTAGTCGACCTCGAGAACAATCAGCTCGGCAAGCAGCGCCTCATGTTCGAGCGGAGCGACTTCTCCGGCGAGCAGCGATTCGATCGACGGTGGTTCGTTCGCTTGCCACATCCGCTCGAACTGGGCACAAAGGTCATCGATCCGCTCCAGAGCCGTGATCGGTAGTTTCTGTTGACGCATGCTCATTGGTTTTGAACAATTCCTGCTGGCATTTTTCTCGAATCAGGTGTAATCGACGCTCGATCGTCCGCTCGGAGCAGCCAAAACGCTCGGCAAGTTCCGCGTTTGAATACCCTTCTAATTTAGCAACCGCTAATTCTCTGAGCTGTCCGACACCCAAATGAGAAAAAAACTCGTCGACCGATTCCTGCATCATCAGCACCATCACGGGAGACGGCTCGTTGCCGATCGCTTCGATCACGCTGTCGTCGTCGTCAGTTTGATTCAAGGAGTGAACTTTTGCGTTGCCGCCGCGTCGCTGCCGTTGGTCATGCCTTCGCTTGTCAACGACCTTTCTGGCCGACATCCGCAGCAATAGCCGCCAAAGATCGTCGCGATCGGACAGGTCCGGAAACCGCCCGTTTTCCGCTGCGTTGTAGAAGCTGTCGAAGACGCTCAGGACAATATCCTCTTCGTCCGAGACGGCTCGGTTCTGCCCTGCCAAGCGGGCACGCACGGAACGGACGAGTCGGTCGAAGTAGTGCTGCCAAATGCGATTCGCGGCGGCCGAATCGCCCGCCTTCACCAAATCAATCCAGTGGCTGACATTCGGGCTGTGTGACATGCGGGCAAGGCCAAGAAAGTTACGATAACGGGTGGGGAGCTGAGGTTGCGCACTCAATGGTACCACTTCCAGCGTGAGCGTCGAACTCGAATGCGCGAAGTGACGTTCGTGCCCGAGCAAACGTTTGCCTGTCGAGAACTTCGTCTGCGGCGAATTTGAGAACGTCTGTCAGGCAATCGACGACGTCTGGCCGGACGCACCAGGCGACAAAAAATGCCGGCGTTTCATCGATGCGGCGCAGGAGGATTTGGACGTGCTGCATTTCCCGCTCTAGAATGAGCCGCGCGGTCAGGTCGTGATCAGCGGGCGAGCATCACCGCGATTCGGCTGGTGCTGGCAGTCCGCGGAATTCCAAGATCCTCTGTTGTACGCGGCAGTTCACAACCCAATACGTAAGGGTGTGACAGGCAGTTTTGGGGAATGACGCTATTCGCGTGGGATAGTGTGTAGAAACCTAGACTGAATGTAGGGGGAGAAATCATGAGTCAACGTCGATGTGTCGTGGCCGCTTTGATTTGCGGCCCTGGTGTCCTCGCGGCGACTGCGCAGGTCAGTCACGCACAACTGGGTGAGAGTTGGGAGGAGATGTTGATCACGGGGGATAGCCCGTTCCCACTCGGCTCGTTTGCAGCGACCAGTTTGGGCAAGGACCGTGGCTGGATCTTCGGCGGGGTCCAGGACAACTTTGTGACGCAGCAGAGCGAGTTCACGAACAGGTTGTATCAGTTTGATGTTGACGGCAACGAGATCAACTTCACGCAACG
>JAUIHJ010000214.1 GCA_030432015.1 bacterium | reverse complement strand
CCTTGCGGACCGCCTCGTCAATCTTGGCGACGTCTTGTGGCAACTCAAGACACTCGATGCGGTGAAGGTCCCTGAGCTCTTCCAATTGGGCGCCGGGTGCAATCGCGACGGGCAAGATCCATTTGATTCCGGGAGCGTTGGATTCTTGGAGTTTCAACGCCAATTTGACTTCGCGATTGGCGTACGTCCGCCGTTTGGCCATCCATTGTGGGCTCATCAATACCAGGAAATAATCGCTGTCTTCAATGCGTTTGTCGATTTCGTAATCGAATTGGCTCCCGACATCCAGGTTTCGTTCATCGAGCCACGGATCATGGCCGTGACGACGCAAGGCGTTCGCGATCTCCCTGGCCGTCGGCTTGTCCTCGCTGACGTGGGAGATAAAGATCTTCGCGGATGTGGCGGGCTGTCTGGGTGCTGGCGGAGCCGCAACACTGCCGGTCTGCGACGCTTTCCGACACGCTTTGGCGAGGTTCTGCAGGACTTCGCCAAGTTCGTTCTCGAAGAATCGAACCTTGTAGCCGTATTGATAAAAGAACGCCGTGGAGTCGCCGATTCCCTCGTTGAGAAACTTCAAGGCAAAGAACGGGCTCGCCCCTGGCATCTGCTGTGTCTTGTCCCGCAGCGCGCGAATTAAGAGCCGCCAATACCATTGAGTAAACGGGAACCCGAGAAACAAGAAGCTGTTGCGTTTTTCACGCAATTCGCTGGTCAACGCTCCGGGCAGTTTGGGGGTCTCGCCGATCAACGACATGAACAGGTTGAGAATGTCATCTTCGGTCAGGACCATTGAATCGGGTTGTTCCGCGCTGCCAAACAGGTGGAAGACGGCTGGTTCGTCTGCCGAAAATCCGGGCGTGTAGGCGCACTCACTACCGAAGAACTCGTAATAGCTGACCTGGGGGCGCTTGTTGGCTCGGATCAACGCCTCGCTCATGCAGGACGATGGTGTGCATTCGACGATCGTCTTAAAGGGAAGCTGCGCGAGATTGTCGTGCAGGCTCGACGGTTGCTTGGCATGCCCACCGTAGAACTCCCGGGCACGTTTCTCAAGTCGTTGCCGACTGTAGCGATCGGCATATTTCGTGGCGGCGTGATGCAGCGGGTCTTCGCTGGGCAAAGGGATCTTTAGTTCGCCAGCGAGTTTCTCGGCCAGTCGGCGGTCCACCGACTCTCCCTTTTCACTGTCGCCTTCGACAACCTTGGTGCCCGGCCCAAGCCACAGGATACACTTGCCACTGTTGATCGCGTCTTCAAGTTCTTCGAGGTCCGGCTCTTCCATCATCTTGTCGTTTGTCCGCCTCCTGTCCGTGGGGCCGTCCATCGTAGCAGTGCCGAATCGGAGAAGAAAGACTTGGACAGCGGTTCCCGCTTTCACCCGTCGCTTTGACGTTTGGCGGGAAGCTGCGATAATGTTTCCGGTGTCTTCAACCGGATGCCGTCCGGTTCCGTTCGAAGTCGATCAACGCGGTGGTCCTCGCGACGTTCAGTGACTCCTTTCCGTTTTCTGCAGCGAGTAGCGTAGCATGCTGGATCAGGCACTCCAATCTTGGCCGCGCGGCAGCGTTCGAAAGCTCTCACGGTTTGTCCTGGGGGGCCTCGCCGCCGTGGCCGGCCTGGGCATGACGTTGCTGATAATCATGCTCCTGGGGTCCCAACTGCACCGTTTGCTGACCAGGACCGCCGGTGCCGTAATCGGGACGATCAAGGACAATCAGGGGGTGACCCTGGTGGTGACCTGCAGTTGCGTTGCCTTGGCATGGACCTTGATTTCACTCGTTTGTATCGTGGAATGGCGGCGCGAACGTGCAGGGGGCGGGACGCTTCCGGGCCACGTTGGGGGCGACCCGCCGGAGGACAGAGATACCCCACCGGCTTCCCCTGGCGAATGTTCGCTCTGAACAAAATGTCCCAACTTGACGTGTGCTGGGCAGCGTCATGGTTGCCATCCACGCTCGCGGCGTCAGCAAGCGTGCGAGTCACGTCGAAGGCACTTGCTGGCGCCGCCACTTGGTCGTTCGACGAATTGCGATGAGCTTGGTGCTGCCCAATCGAGATTAAGATTGAGCGGGAATTCGCGGCTGAGGCGGCGATCGTCACCATGTGGTTCGTCCGCTGCCCGGCAGCGACAATTGGGCGAAACCACAGGGTCGTGCTTCCCGCGATGCTTTTTTTCGCGATTTTCTGTAACGAATCGCAGGGTGGCCCGTTGTCACAGTAGAACGCCTTGTCGCCCATGTCCTTTGACAGCAAAAAATTGAGCCCCATGGCCGCCAGCCGCAACGGAGTCCCACGGAGTTGTCGGGTGTTAGACGCCGTCGATGAATTCGAGGGGCGGTTGACGCGATTCGCGATGCGGTTGCTGGGCGACGAGCATGCTGCACGTGACGTGGTCCAGCACACATTTTTGCAGCTTTGCGACGTAGCGATCGACGAGATTCAAGACCGCATCGGCCCCTGGCTGTTTCGTGTTTGCCGCAATCGATCAATGGACTTGCTGCGCAAGAACGGCCGCATGGAGTCGCTGGGGGGAGTTGCCACAGAACAGTTGCCTGCCCGCGAGCGCGATCCGGCCGCGGTCGCAGAACAGCAAGACTTGGGCCGCTGGGTCTACCAATTGCTTGGTGAATTGGCCACCAGCCAGCGCGAGGTGATCGAATTATGGCTGAATGATTTTAGCTACCAGGAGATCAGCCAGATCACGGGCCGCAGCGAAGGACACGTGCGGGTCATCGCACATCGGGGGCTCTCGCGCCTCCGGGAGCATCCAACGACACGACGCTTGCTTGACCTGAACCCGCCGCTGGCGCCGACCGCGCGTTCCGATGCTCCCACCTCCACGGCAAAACGGCTTGCCAGTCAAACTTTTCAAAGTGAGTGACCGACATGCTCGAACAGGACAACCACTCGGAAGATCCTCAGACCGATTGCGACCGCGCGATACGTCTCTCCGCCGAGATATTCGGACAGCTTGACGACGCCCAGCGGCAACTCCTCGAAGCGGACTTGCAGGCCAGTGCGACGCTCCGGAGCGAGCGGGACGAATTGCGGCGAGTGGCTGATGGATTGTCGCACCAGCATCGTTCATTACCCCTCCCAGCACCCGCGGCCGATTTACAGAAAGCGGTGCGAATGCGGCTGGATGAACACGGGAGTGAAGTGCCCAAACTCGCTGGCTCCAGTGGTCACGACGGATGCGACGTTGCCGATCCGCATCTGGGCTTGGCCAAACCGAGCCAGGTCCGCACGCGGTGGTCGCGGCGCCGCCTCGCGGGATTGCTGGCGGTAACCGCCGGCTTGGTGATGCTCGTCACCATTCCGATCCGACAGGTTTGGCAATCACGACGGTCTGAAACCGTCGCTCTGATGCCGGGCAACCGGGACAGTGCGCCACCACCGCTTCAGGAAGTCGAGGTCACGCCGGTGGGCGATGTGGTTCTCAGCGAAGCAGTCCTGTCCACGCCAGATCCGGCTGACCTGGAACCCTTCGGCCGAAAGATTGTGACGACGGCGCCTGGGTCGGCGCAGCCGGGCGCGGTGGCGACACCCCACGGTGAACCGAGCAATGCCGATGTTTTCCAGGCTGGCATGGGAGGCATGAATATGCCCGCGGGGGACGACAGTCTGGCGACGGGAATGATGATGGGCATGGGTGGCGATGGGACAGGAGGCGACGGTGCGACGGGAGGTAGCGGGTATGGTTACGCTGGCGGTGCCGTGGAAGGGAAGAGCGGCATGCTGAGTGGGCAATCTGGCATTGGAGGGTCAGGCACCGTCGCCGTTCCGGCCCAAGGTCTGCTGCGTCAAATGTCCAGGGACGGTGGTGCGCGGGCGCCGGCGTCCAAGCGTCGCAGATATGACGCGGTCGATTTCACTGAGTTGAGTACCATGTTGAGGTCTGGCGTCGTAAGAGAAGGCCAACACGTTCCTGCCGGTCCGGGTGCTGGTGACGATCGATTCGGCGACCAACGCCGCGACGGCGATTGGTATTTCCGGCAACAGTCCCGTTTGTCGGAGGCAACCAACGAACAGTATGAAGTCGTCGTCGAGAATCCGTTTGTATCGGTCAGCGAGCAGGCGTTGTCGACGTTTTCGATTGATGTCGATACCGCTTCGTATGCCAATGTGCGACGGTTCATCACGCAGGGCCAGTTGCCGCCGATCGACGCCGTGCGGGTCGAAGAACTGATCAATTACTTTGCATACGATTACGCTGGACCACACGACGACCACCCGTTCGCAACGCACTTGGAGGTCAGCGAATGTCCCTGGCAGCCTCAGCATCGCTTGGTGCGAATCGGCTTGCAGGGCAAGACGATCGAACGCGCGAAGCGCCCCGGTTGTAACCTGGTCTTCCTGTTGGACGTTTCCGGCTCGATGAAAGACGTCAACAAGCTGCCGTTGCTCAAGCAGGCAATGAAGCTGCTGGTTGATCAATTGGACGAGGATGACCGAGTGGCGATTGTCACCTACGCCAGCCAGGCCGGCGTTCGCTTGGAGTCAACCGTGGCCGACCAGCGTGACCGCATTCGTGACGCCATCGATGGTCTCAACGCGGATGGGTCCACCAACGGCGGAGCAGGGATTCAGATGGCCTACGAGCAAGCTGCGGCGGGTGCCATCGAAGGGGGCATCAACCGCGTTATCCTGGCCACCGACGGCGATTTGAATGTGGGCATTACCGATGATGACGCATTGGTTCGTCTGATCCAGGAGCAGGCAGACAGTGATGTTTTCTTGACGGTGCTTGGATTCGGCGACGGCAATCCGAAAGATGCCAAGCTGGAGAAACTTGCTGACAATGGCAACGGCGTGTACGCGTACATCGACAGTTTGCGGGAAGCTCGTAAGGTGTTAGTCGAACAGATTGAAGGCAGCTTGGTGACGATCGCCAAAGATGTCAAAGTCAAGGTCGAATTCAATCCAGCGGAAGTTCAAGCGTATCGGCTGATCGGCTACGAAAACCGACTACTAACCGTTCCAGAATTTGACGATGACGCGAAGGATGCCGGCGAGATCGGTGCGGGGCATTCGGCGACGGCCCTGTACGAGATTGTCCCCGCCGCCCCCGCCCAGCTCGCCGCCGCGACGTCGCTCAAGTATCAGCAGCCAACAGCCCCGACCGTGCCTGCCGAGCAACTTACCGATGCGGCGCTGACGGGTGAATTATTGACGCTGTCGCTGCGATACAAGCTGCCGGATGCGGACGAGAGCAAGCGCTTGGAATTCCCGCTGCTCAATTCGCGCCAGCGGTTTTCCGAAGCGTCGATGGATTTTCGCTTTGCGACCGCAGTGGCTTCGTTTGGCATGTTGTTGAGGAATTCGGTGCACCGCGGAGACACCTCACTGGCGGCGATCGAGGAGATCGCGGCCGCCGCGCTGGGCAGCGACGAGCAAGGCTACCGCACGGAGTTTCTCGACTTGGTGCGACGGACGGCGGCGCTGAAGTAACCGATCACGTCTCGCCATCCGCTGGAGCCCCCCTTCCAGCCGACTCCGGCCGTTGAAACCCGTTTTGTGACCAGCCTATCGCGGGGTCGCGCTCGCCCCCGCCCGATGCGCGTTTCTTCTTTGGTCGCGCGGAATGACTCGCCCCGACACCGCTGGTCACTTGACACGTGTTGGCCTTCCTGAGCGGGAAAGGGGGCGGCAACCGTATTGACGGGTCCGCTGGCGCCTGGATAACACCGAATCGTGGGGCGTTTTGACGTGCCCCTGCAGTCCACGTTCGTCGGACTCCCCAGCGAAATTGCATCGGCCCGGCACGGCGGCGAGCGTTGCCTGACGCATGGCCTGGAGTGAGCCGATGCCGTGGGTTGCCGAGTGCCCACCTTGAGCAAATTGGCCCTGACGAACAAAATGTGCCAGGCCGTTGTTGGCGGTGGCGCGTGCGAGCGTTGACGACGGGCATCGAAACCGTTCCGAGCGGAGGCAACTGCAGATCCTCAACAATTGGGGGCCGTGCTTCCAAAATCTCTGCAATCTCCGTTGCTTCATGACCGTACAGTCCTTCCTTGCGTGGTACCGACGTCACCGGCAATCGCTGCGCAGATTCGTGTTTCACAGCCTGCTCCACGCAGATGATCCTCCCCATCCCCTGGCCCTGGGAATGGCAATTGGAATGTTCGTGGCGTTTACGCCCACAGTCGGTGTTCAAATGCTGATTGCCGGCTTTCTGAGCTGGCTGTTGCGGGCCAACAAAGCGGTCAGCCTGGCCGTCGTCTGGATTTCGAATCCCGGCACGATGGTCCCCATCTATTGGTTCTGCTACCGGGTTGGCTGTGCTGTCCTGATGCTAGCCCCGACCAAGCGCGATTGGTGGACCGATCTGGCCAGTCCGCCGCGCGGTTGGTGGCCTGCTGTCACGTTTTATTGGTCACGTTTTGTCGAAATTGCCGGACCGCTCTGGCTCGGCGGATGTGTTGTTGGATTCGTGTGTGGTTGGGCCACATACTATGGCGTTTACCACTCGATTCGGTACTACCGCAGCGGACGTGATTAGCCGATCGGAGTTTCATGTCGGCTGCCCGGTCACCTCCGGCAGCTCACCTGTATCAACCAAGCCTCTTCACCCGTAATAGGGAACGACAAATGAACCTTGTCCAATACAGCCTGCTGCCATTGCTATCGCTCGCCGCAGTCGCCGCCCCGGTCAACGCCGCCGGGGGCGTTCATCTTTTTGTGCTTTCCGGGCAGTCCAATATGGCCGGCCTCGATCCGGACGAGTCCTTTACGCCCGCCGTGCAGGAGGCATTCGGCAAAGATCACGTTGTCGTCGTGAAGGATGCGGTTGGGGGACAACCCATCCGCCGCTGGTACAAGAAGTGGAGATCGGCCGCCGGCGCTTCACCGGTCACCAACGGCGACCTGTATGACCGTCTCCTTGCTAAAGTTAAGACGGCAACCCAAGGCCAGGATCTGGCGTCGGTCACGTTCCTGTGGATGCAAGGCGAGCGTGATGCCAAAGAGAAACACGCGGCGGACTATGCCGCCAGCTTGACCGGGTTGTTCGATCAGCTTGCGGCCGATCTGGGACGCACGGACATGAACGTCGTCATTGGACGACTGAGCGACTTCGACATGGCGAACAAACGCTACCCCCACTGGACGATGATCCGCGAAATCCAGGTTGATGTCGCGGAATCGCATCCCCGCGGTGCGTGGGTCGACACAGACGACCTCAATGATGGCCTCAACCGCAGAGGCAAGCCGATCAAAAACGACCTGCATTACTCCGCGGTTGGATACAAAATCTTTGGAGAACGCTTGGCCGAGAAAGCAATCTTGCTGATCAAACAGGAGTAGCGAATGTGCCTCGGTCCGCAAATGGAGCTGTCACGCTGACCGTTCATCGTGACAATCGTGTTGTTGTCACCCGCCGCCGCCACGCCGACGCGGCACAGCAATCGAGCTCCATTTTCCGATCTCACGCTTCGTTACACCGTGCTTCGTTACACCGTGGATCGAGGATTGTTGCACCCGTCGAAACCGGGGCGCACATCGTGAGGTTACGCGCTTGCGACGGGCTTTGCTCTCTTGTAACCCGACCGTCGGTCTGGACGATGCGACGTTGTGAATGCCGAAGGCATCTCTGGTTGCAACCGGGGGGGGTGCCAACGCCGGGGATTTGTGGTCGGGTTGGCCAGGTGCCGCCAAGCGGCTCTTGGGCGCATCTTCAATTCTGACACGTCGAGTTACCATTTCTGCCGCATTTTTCGTGGCTGGCGTCGGTTGAAAACGTGAATCGCGCAACGTCGAGAGCTACGCTTCGGGTTGCAATTGCCCTTGGCAATCCGTGTTTTTTGGCGTTAACAACATCCTGGGCCGCGCGTTAACCGTGCTCGCTGGCTGTCATCGAGTGGTTGTGAGCGGACGAGATTTCCGGATTCAAAGTGACCCATCCGTGTTTTTCTCAGAAATCGATGGGATATTCGCCCGTGAGCGGTGACATACTTTCATGAGGCCGTGGCGTGTACCGAAACAAGCGGTTGACGGAAACCAACTCGTGACGCGAATCGATTCCAACGGATTACAGGATCTAATCGACTCGCACGGCGCGGCGTTGAAACTGTACGCCCGTCAGTGGTGTAACGCGCCAGATGATGCACTGCAGGAGGCGCTGATCGAGTTGCTGCGGCAAAGCCACGTGCCAAATTGTCCAGTGGCTTGGTTATTTAAGGCCATTCGCCATCGAGCCATGAACTTGTCGCGTGGCGAGCGGCGGCGCAGTGAACATCATCGCCGCGCGGGCGAGCAGCGCGAGGCGTGGTTTATCGACGATGCGGATTCAGGCTGTGAAAGTGGCCGGCTATCGACGTTGCTCGAACGATTACCCAGCTTGGAACGGGAAATTGTCGTTGCTCGAGTTTGGGGCGAGTTGCCTTTCGAGCGGATCGCCGAGTTGGTCGGAAGTTCATCCAGCAGCGTGCATCGTCGATATCGCAGCGCCCTGTTTATGCTACGCAGGATGATCGATGAATGCGAGCAGCGAAGCGGAGGTAAGACTGGTGAATCACCATCACAAGACAGACAGCAATGCGATGTATGAAATGCATGATTCGGAATCGCCCGAGACAAGACAGCAGCTTGACGAACTCGAGCAACAGCTGCGTGTTGCGTGCCCGCAACCTCCTGGCATGGACGTGGCGGCATTGATGCGGGAGGCTGACCATCGCAGGGCCCAACGCCGTGCCGTCGCCGTCCGACGAGGCCTATGGTTTGGCGGCACGTGGGCCTGTGGCGCCGCGATTGGAGCGGCGACGATGTTTGTGCTGCTGAGTCGCGTGCCATCGCGGGCGGGGCCCGATCCAACGGTCGAGGTTGGTGGAACCGCAACCGCTTGGCAAGCGCAAACGCCTGTGGCATCACCTGCGGAAAATCCTCAGCTTGAGGCGACTGCGGCCCACGAGCCTGGCGATGCGGCCTCGTTGCTGGCACTCGATCTCTTGGACGCTGAAGGTTCGAGCTACCTGGCAAACGGCGCAACGATGCACGTTGGCATGTCCTTGCCACGTCGTGCCGGCGGCGATTCCCAGGATCTGACGCGTCGCAACGGCGAATGGTCCACAGGCGATGAGCAAAAACGATTCGTGCCGGATGCCAAGGCGACATCGCATCCTGCCGCGTCGGCGCCGATCACCCGTGAAAAATTGATGCAGGAACTCCTCGAAGGGCCGATCGGAGCGGTGCTGTAGCTTGGCGATCGTCGGTCAATTCAGACAACGAATGAAAGTACAATCCTATGAATGATCTCACCAACGTTCTCTCGGCTGAGACCTCGTCACCCGCGTGTGGAATTCGCTCGCAACGCGAGGGACGTTCAAACGAATCGCTTCGGCGCCGCCGAGTCCGTGCGCGCGCGGCGATGCACCTATCGGCCTGGCTTGCGGCCATGCTGGCGATTCCGGTTGTGGCGGCCGACGAGCCCGCTAAGCATGGGCCGTGGCATTACGATCGGGATGAGCAGACTGGACTGCAAGTCCATACGATGGAGATGACGTTGCATGCCAAGGCAGAACCGCGCCCGGCACTGAAGCACCGCTTGCTTCCCGATGACTTTGATCTGATCGACGGAAATGCAGCCCTCTATTACTTGAAGGCCGAGGGTTTCTTCGAACAGACCGCCGCGCGGAATCGACTGCGGGAAATTTACGCCGAGGCGATTAAGAAGGCGAATGCGGACGACACGGACATCAGCCAGCTTCCGCCCTACGTTTGGCGGACGATGAAACCAGTCGAACTGCCCTTGGCGGAGGTTAAGGAATTCCTGACGTTGACGTCGTTTCAACCCCAATTCCTCGCCGAAGCGGCCAAGCGACGACGATTCGAACTCGATCGAGACATCCAGCATGTCGACGACCCTTTGGGCTACCTGCTGCCGGAAGTGCAATCGATGCGGGAACTCGCTCGAACCCAGACGCTCCGTTGCAAAGTCGCGATGGCCGAAGGACGCATTGACGACGCCATTGCAATTCTCGGCCAGCAATACGCATTGGCCGCGCATTTGGGGCAGGACGATTTTCTCATCACCAACCTGGTTGGGATTGCGATATCCAGCATCGCCTGGACCGACGCGTTGCAATTAGCCCAACATCCCGACGCGCCCAACCTGTATTGGGCCTACGCTGCCCTACCCAATCCACTCGTTGACATTTCTCATTCGATGAGCGTGGAACGGCAATTTCTGTACATGCAGGTGAAGGCCCTGCGCGAGGTGAATGAGACACCGCGGTCCGTGGGATATTGGCAGGACTTTCTGGATCGAATCGCGGCGCAGCTCGGCAGCCTCGCCGGTGAATTCGGCGTGGGATTGAGATCCAATGATCCAGCCGCGAACCGTGCAATGTTGGTTGGCTTCGTTGCCGCGGCCTATCCCGGCGCCAAGCAGTACCTGATCGAGGAATTCGACTTCTCGACGGAACAAATCGAAGCCTATCCGGTTGCCCAGGTGGTATTTCTGGCGTTGGTGCGGTTCTACGAGTCCGCGCGGGACGACTTCTTCAAGTGGGCAGAACTTCCCTATTGGCAAGCGCGTGCCAGCCTCGACCGCACGCGTCTGGAAAAGGAATTCAACCGCAAGGCGAACCGCCTTGGCTGGAGTGCGGCACCAGGCCGGCTCCTCTTGCCCGCAGTCTTTATGGCGCAAACGGCGGTGGTGCGTAACCAGCAAACCATCGCGCTTGTTCAGACCGTGGAAGCGATCCGCATGTACGGCGCAGCGCACGACAGCGAGTTGCCGGCGACGCTCGACGAGTTGCCGGTTCCCGCACCAATGGAACCATTCACAGGCAAACCAATCGATTACGAGTATCACCGTGGTTTCGCGGTCCTCAATGGCCATCAAATGCCTGGATTGCGTTACCGATTGATTCTCCGCTTCGCGAAGTAAGCATGTGCCGCATATCCGGCGAGCCAGCATTTGCGGTGGTGCTTTTTGTGACCCGACGCGCCAGTTTTGAAGTGCGAGTTTTCGAGCAGGCGTTGTTTTTTACCCGATGAGTCGGGCTCAAAGAAACCAATGCCTGCGGCATTAACAACAATGGCAACGTCAAACCGTATGAGCGAGGGAATATCGATGCTGCCTCATCGCTGGCTGAGGCGTTTTGGTGTTGCGCCCTTGAGCGGCGAAGCGGCGGCAGGCACTAACCCTGGGGTGCCAAC
>JAUIHJ010000213.1 GCA_030432015.1 bacterium | reverse complement strand
GAACGTTAACAGCCCAGCCACGGCGACCACCGCCAGCGCCAAGCCAACTGCCACTTGGGAAAACGGCCTGGCCGACGAGGTGGCGGCGTCACCAACACCACGCAACCACCAGAGCAACGGCGCGACGCCCAGTGCCAGAAAATGCGCAAAGTGATTTTCGTTGATGAACGTCCCTTTGACGGCCGTCGTCGTGTCGCGAAAAGGATGCTCGTAGAACCACAAGAACTGTCCGTTGCCCGCGAACCGCTGCGCAATTCCGATGATTGCCATGCCGGTCGCCGCCAGTGCGGTCCAGCGCAACAGCCATTCAATGTCGTCCAACCCCTGGATCCTCTGCACCACGATCAAGAACAGGGTGGCATACGTAACGAACATGACCAGTCCGCCGGCGGTCGCCGCCGGAGTTAGTGAAAGCTGTGACCATGTTCCGAGTTGCGCGGCGGGTTCGACTTGGCTCGACCAGACCGGCAGCAAGTCGTCCAAGTGCGGAGACAAGGCGTCGCGCATCGATGTGGGGAGCGGGGCGAGCTGGAGCAGAATCAAGCCGGCTCCGGCCAGCACCAGCCATTCCGCTCCGGACCACCGCCAACGGCCGTCGCCGACAAGGCATTGGCGGCAGAACCAGGCGATCGCAAGGACGGCCACGAAGGCGACCAGGACAAACTGGCCGATCGGATGACGGCCCCCCATTGCCAACGGCGCCACGAAGATGACGCCCCCCAAGCCGAGATCGACGACCTGATCGAGAAGCCGCAGGGCCGCTGGACCAGTGCGGGGTTCGTATTGTTTCGGGGCTGGACGCGTTGCTTGCCGGCCGATCCCCTGTTTTGTCAACATCGCTCGCACTCCGTCACGCGGCGCGCCTTGGGGCGGGGGGTGTTTTGGTGCGGTGGATGCGATCGTCCACATCTTCCGCGACTGCGTATTCGTCCTGTTCGTCGCCGCCGCCGTCGTCGTCATCCTCGTATTCGTCGTGGTAAAGATCGTCGTCGTCGTCCCAGTCGTCTTCGTGGTACACGTCATCGTCTTCGTAGCCACTGGAGTAGCCGTAGCCGAATTCAGCGCCGTAGCCGTAGTAGCCGGCGCCGGAGTCACCCATGAAGTTGGCGACGACACCGGCCACGTTGACGCGCATCGTGGCCAGGATTCCAGCGGAACGCAGGACCGCTCGGCGCGGGTTGTCTTCGGGTTTGACCACCAGGATTACCGCATCGACCAGGCGCCCGACCAGTGCGGCGTCGGACGCGGCGAGCATCGGAGGGCAGTCGATCAAAATCTGGTCGTAGGCGTCGTCGGTCCAAGAAATCAGTTCGGCCATACGGGCCCGGCCCAACGCTTCGGCAGGGTCGGCTGGGCGGCTGCCGCACGGCAGAACATCCAGCCCTTCGATGCCGGTCCACTGAATGTGTTTCCGGCAGGCCTCGGCGATGTCATCACCTGGACGCAGCACATCGGACAGACCCCCTTGGCCGCGGAGATCGAACAGCTTCGATAGCCCTGGCCGTCGCAGGTCAGCGTCGATCAGCAAGGTTCGCTTGCCCGCCTGGGCGAAGGCGACCGCCAGGTTGGTGAGCACGGTGGTCTTGCCATCGCTAGGCTGGGAACTGGTGATGGCGATCCGTTCGTGTGACTCGCCAGACAAGCTTAAGGTCGTCCGAAGGGTTCGGAAGGCCTCGCTTTCGACGGCCGTAGGATCGACATTGAGTTGCAGCGCTTCGATGCCGATTCCATCCATCTGCGGCAGGCGGCTGACCATTGCCAGCAGCGGTAAACCCAACTGTTCGGACAATTCCTCGGGCGATCGGAAGCGATCGTCAAGCAGGTCGACGACGTACACCAGCACGGCCCCTCCACCAAATCCACCCACCAGGCAGATCACGAGGATGGTCGCCAGTTTTGGCGCCACGGGCTCGTCGGAGGCGTTCGGTTCGCTGACGACCGCGACGTTGACGTCGGAGCGGTTTTGATTCATATCGACGTTCGCGATCCGGTTGAGCAGCGTCTCGTGCAGGCTGCGGAGGCGGTGAATGTCGTTTTCGACGATCTGCAGCTCGGCGCGCCGCCCGCTCAGTCCGACCGCTTCGGCCTCTGCGTCGATGTACTGATTCGTCAGCTCGCGTTCGTGTGCGGAGGTGTCTGCCAGTTTTTGCTGTACCATCGACAGCAGCAACGGCCCTAGTTGGTCGTCTTGAATGTGCGACAGACGCTGGTTGATCGAGGCCTGGCAGGACGCCAGGTAATTCTCCGAATTGCGGATCGCCTCAGCCGCTTCCGCGACTTGGGGGTGTGCCGATCCCAGGTGTCGGCTGAGCGTGGCCAGCTTGGCCCGGTCGTCCAGTAACTTCTGTTCGATCTTGTTGATCGCCTCCGCGTTCTGAGGACTCAGCCCCATCCCGCTGAGCAGCAGTTCGCGGCCGATCGCCGGGTCCACCGTGATCAAGTGTTGACGCAGATCCTCTCCCCGCGCGATCGAACCCTTAATCGCTGACAGCGTCCCCTGCAGGTGAACGCGCTCCTTCTGCACTTCGACCAGGGTTTCATTCAGGCGGACCACGCGCTGCACGGCCGGATGGACGACGTGCGAATCGGTTCCCAAGCCGAGGTCGCGAACGTGATGCATGACATCCAGCAACTCGTCTTGCCGCTGCGTCAGCCGCTGTTCGATGTCGATGCGTTCATTGTCCAGGATTTCAACCGTCTGCACCGAGGCGTCCTTGTGGTGTCTATCCATGAAGTCGAGGTACGAGTCGACCACGGCACGGACGACCGCTTGGCCCGCTTCCGGCGATTTCGACCGATAGCGGATTTCAATGATGTTTGTCCGCCGCTGAGCACTGGCGCTCAAGTTCTTGCGCAGCGCATTGGGCCATTCGTCGCCGGGTACCTGAGCGAAATCGACTTTCCATGCTGCCGAGGACTCTTGCAGGCGCTGGAGCGCACCAGCAATCACGGTCTCGCTCGAAATCAGCTTCTCGTACGTCGGAACCAAGGAATCCCTGGCGCCGGTGGGATTGGCTGAGTTCGTCAAGACATCCGATCCGCCGTGTGTGATCAACAACGAGGCGGTGGCACGATACTCTTTCGCCTTGGTGAAATAGTAGAGCCCACCCAGCAGCAAGAATGCGACGATTGCCAGCAACATGTATTGCACTCGGTGCCGCAGCATCCGTGCGAATCGCACAGCGGCCAGCACGGCCAGCGCTTCCGATCCAGGTTCAGGCGTTGACGAGCCACGCGGCACGCTGTTCATGGTGAATCTCAGACGA
This sequence comes from bacterium, assembly GCA_030432015.1. Lineage (GTDB taxonomy): Bacteria > Planctomycetota > Planctomycetia > Pirellulales > Pirellulaceae > ARS98. The sequence goes on along the minus strand of JAUIHJ010000213.1, from coordinate 7,908 downwards.
ATAAGGATGTGGCGTGCATGAAATTGCAGTTTTGGACGGCCTGGCGCGAGCGGCGCCGGATCAGAGTCCCGGCAGACCGGTCGTGACCCCAAGACGTACAAAATTCCGCAAGGTTTCCAGGGTAAATGTCATCGTTGTTTCTTCCACTTGTACGACGTCGCCGGCCGCCAGACGAAGGTTGGCCGCGCCATTTTGCTGCGCCTCGCGGACCGACGCCGAGATGATGATTGGCGCGCCGTTCTGACTGGCCCGGCGCGTCACGCTGACACGATCGGCGACCTCCAGACGACGACCGCCGGCCATCGCCAGGGCGTCCAACAAACGCAGTTCATCGTCCGGAGGGATTTCGAAGTCGCCAGGTCGATTGACCAGCCCCATCACGTAGACGGTCTGCTTGACGCGTTCCGGGACCATGATGACCGTCCCATCCCGCACGCTCAGGTCTGCTCCGGCCGCTGTGCGGTCATCCTGCAGGTCGATACGGTAGGAGACGCCTTGGACATTGGCGGAGGTCGCGGCATATCCGGCTGCCTGCACCAGGCTGTCCGGCGGGTGGCGGACGTCGATTTTCGTACCAGCCTCGTCGCTCAACCCACCTGCCGCCACGATCGCCGCCAAGAGGTCGCTGTTCGCCCCGTTGAGTGCATAGACGCCGGGTGTCTTAACGGCGCCCAGCACCGTGACATTGTTGGTGTGGCGCGATTCGAATTGAATCGAGATGTGCGGGTTGCGGTAGACGTCCCGCTCCATACTTGCCTGGCGCACCCAGTACTCGGCCGCTTGCGGCTCAAGTCCAGCAACGCGAACCGGCCCTACCAGGGGCACATTCACCATTCCATCGGGTGATACCCGCAGGATCTGCGGTTCCCCTTTGTCGCTGGTCAGGCCGGTGGCCGTTGAAACGGCAACCAGATCGTTGGGTTGAATAACGTCCGTTCCGCCAGTTGCACGGGCCAGCGGCGACAAGTCCAAGTGCCTGGCACTTCGAACGATCGGCGCACGATATTGCGGTGGCAGGCTTGCAGCGCGAAACGCCGCTGGCTGTTGGCAGCCAGTCATCGCGGCTGCGGCTGCGACGACGGTGCATCCTAGCCAAACCGATCCCTGACTGACGAATCGCGCGGCGCACGCCAGGATGCAAACGGAAGTCATCCGCTGGAAGTTCTCTCCAAATTGAACCATGCAATTCCCAGAAATCTTGCGTTCGCTATGTTTAACCGACACAGGGATTGTGAAACCGTTGGCCTGCTTCGCTTGGTGCGATTTAACGCCACACTCAAAACAACCCGAAACCCGTGCGTGAGGACGAAAGCCCCGGCACGATCCGGCGGTGTAATCGGGATAACCGGTACAACCCCTAAAGGCTATCGGCAGCGGAGAGTCTACCGATTGAGTTCATTTTGGCGGGAGCCCGAGCAAAGCACTGCTAGCACCGGTGTCTATGGGCGGTAAAGACAAGCCTGAGAGAAGCAGAAGCGGCGCGCCGAAAAGAGTTGGGCGCGTGCCCGAATCGGACACAATATCCGGGGTGCAGAAGCGATCCGGGGCACAGAAGCAGCGAGTGGACCATGACCGTCGCACTGCGAAGGTCGCGAGGTCTGGCTCGGTGGACATAACCGAGCCGCGGGGCAGTTGGCCTGCCCCCGAAGCTGCCGATGACCATGGCGCTGGCGATCATCGTCACCAGCGTCGTTGGCCACGCGGCGGGCGATCATTGCCAGGCCGATCGTGGGCGCGCCACGCAGGCGTGTCGGCACGGACCATGCTTGCCGGTCGTGCGGAGCGCCGGGGTGCAGCTTGTCGCCGCAGCCCGGTGACTGGAACCGTTCGACTTGTTGGTCCCAGCGCGCGCGGAACGGTCGTCTTTCGACGACCGTACTCCACCGCGCTTCGGATGAAACTTAACTGCCTGATTTGTTGTAGTCCAATGCCCATGCGAGCACACCTGCACCCACGCCGAAGGCAATCAGCTTACGACGACGTACTCCACTTTCATCGTAGTAGTACTCGTCTTCGTCATCTTGTCCCCGTGCCACACGCCCTTGCCCATCCTGGATCAGGGCGATTTGGCTGGCAGATGGCGGAGCGGTGTGAGGCGCCCACAGCTGAACTGTTTGGCGGCTGCCCGGCGATTCGATGGTGTGCAAGCCGCCGCGCAAGCTGCGTGCGCCGAAGCGACCTTGGGCGTCCGTTTCGGTCGCCAGGATCAGTCGACCTTGCGAGAGGATTCGCACGGTTTGCTTGGCAACAGGATGCTTGCGGGCATCAACCACTTGCCCATGCAAAACGCCACCCTCGTGAAGAGCAACTCCGGCCGCGTGCGTATCCGTCGAGACGGGGGATTGGGGGTCCGCCGCACTGACAACGGTTACGAGTCCTGCGCAAACCGTGGTCAAAGCCAAAGTTCGCAGACCCAAGGTGAACGTGTTGGTACGTCTCATTTCGTTACGCCTCACTTATCAATGCCGTGGTCCAATTCCCTCTGACCGTGAATTGCGGTTCACGGTGGATCGCCGTACGTCCATGCCGGCGCTTACATACAATCGATAGACGTTGCATAATTAGAATCGGAGTGCAGCATGGCAAACGATAAGGATTTTTCCGGTGGCCGTGCGACCGAACTGTTTGGAAAACATGGCGTAACCCGTGTCGTTGCTGTAATCGGCACGCTTTACCAGCGGCCGGTCGGTCTCATCCCGCCACACGGGGGCTCAGCCGAAAACCAGGTCGTTTCGGCCCGACCGCTGCGGCGCCCAGCCGCGACGCGTCACCATGACCAAGTGCGAGGCAATTGAAATGAACAAGCCTAATCAGACTGGAAGCGGTGTTGCCGCTGGGATCACCGTCGTCTGCATGATCCTGATCGTCCTGATGGTCGGGGGTGGTTTGATTTTTTTCGTGATGCTCCGACGATCGGTACAAGAGGAGGCGCTCCAGCGGGCGATACGGGCCGAGCAGATGGCGATGGCAGCGGCCGTGAAGCAACGCCACATCGCGGAGGATGCACGTTCGGCGGCTCAACAGGCGGCGTCTGAACTGCAGGCACAGGTCGCGCAACTCGCCAATCAGCAACCCGCGAACCAGCATCCCGCAAGCCTCGAAGGCCAGGATCAGAACAGCCCGCACGTTGAACCGAAGTCCTCGGATCCGTCCACCGCAACCGGCGACCCCCCCTCCACGCTCGATCGACTTCGCTGGTTGGTCAATCATTGGCACTCGGCTGATGGGGCCAAGAGTAGCGAAGAGCATTGGATTGGGCCGCGCGGCGGACTGATGCTGGGGGTCAACCGCAGCATTTACAGCAATGGAAAAGCGTCGTTCGAATACCTTCGCATCGAATCTGCGGGCGAAGACCAGGTCGTCTATCATGCCAGCCCCATGGGACGCAGCGAGACGAAGTTCCCGCTCGTCGAAATCGGCAACGAGCGCGTCGTCTTTGAAAATCCGGCGCACGACTTCCCGCGCCGGATCAGCTACTGGCTTGATGGCGATCACCAATTGCACGCGCGGATCGAGGGTGAAATCAACGGCCAGCCGCGCCAGCAGGAATGGGTTTGGTCCGCAGCTCCGTGAACTTGCTTGGGAGGCTGACGTGCTCCGCATACGGGGGAGACCGTTGGACTTCGGAATCTTCCGTCAGGGGCGACGTTTTGCCGCTGTTTTCAGGGTCTGGCGGCGCGCCGCCAGCGCCGCGCCCGTCGTTGACGGGGACCTTGATCGACGGGTACACTTGCCAATTCTCAGCCAGATCAAACGCTGTCGTGCGGGCGTTACCCGGCTGCCGGCGGTGGATCATCGCGGGCAACCGGCGCATCGATGTTGTCGCAGACGCCCCACGCAATACCACGACGCAAAGGAATTACAACTTATGCCGGTTTCCACGGTCAGCATCGAACAACTCACGATTAACACGTTGCGCACGCTTTCGATGGACGGTGTCCAGCAGGCCAATAGCGGTCACCCTGGAACGCCGATGGCTTTGGCGCCCGTCGCCTATGCGCTTTGGAGCAATTCGCTTCGCTTTGATCCGGAATGCCCCAACTGGCCCGCCCGCGACCGGTTTGTCCTTTCCTGTGGCCATGCGTCGATGCTGCTCTACTCGCTGTTGCACCTGGCTGGGGTCCGGAAGCAAGACGCGGCAGGAAACGTTACCGATCAGCCCGCCATTTCGTTGGAAGACATCAAGAACTTCCGTCAGCTGGGGAGCCCCTGTGCCGGCCATCCCGAGTACGGCGATGCGCCAGGCATCGAAACGACCACGGGGCCCTTGGGTCAGGGAATCGGAAACAGTGTCGGCATGGCCATGTCCGCCAAATGGCTCGCGGCCCGCTATAACCGGACGGGCTTTGACCTGTTTGAAAACAATGTCTATGCGCTGTGCAGCGATGGAGACCTGATGGAGGGTATCGGCTGCGAAGCGGCGTCGCTGGCAGGACACCTGAAACTATCGAACCTCTGTTGGATTTACGACGACAACAAGATCACCATCGAAGGGCATACGGATCTCGCGTTTTCCGAGGATGCGGCGAAACGCTTTGAAGGCCTGGGCTGGAAGACGGTGCTGGTCAGCGACGCCAACGATCTGGACGCGATCAACGGGGCCTTTCAGACGTTCCTGGATACCGACGATCGCCCGACACTCATTATTCTGCAAAGCATTATTGGGTTCGGATCGCCGAACAAGGCCAATTCGCATGCGGCGCACGGAGCACCATTAGGCGAAGACGAAATCCGCTTGACCAAGGAAGCTTATGGCTGGCCTGCCGATCAAAAGTTTCTGGTTCCCGACGAGGCGGCGTCGCATTTTCGCGGCAACGTTGGCCAGCGCGGCAAGGCAGCGCGGGAAGCCTGGCAAGCCAGTTTCGCCGAATACGAACAGGCGCATGGTGACTTGGCGCAGGAGCTCAAGGCAATCTGGGCGGGAACCTTGCCCGCCGGTTGGGACGATGCGATCCCCGTGTTTCCCGCCGACGCCAAGGGCATGGCCAGTCGCGCCTCGTCCGGCAAAGTCCTCAACGCGATTGCCGATCAGATTCCCTGGCTGCTGGGTGGTTCGGCCGATCTGGCTCCGTCGAATAACACGATGCTCAACACCGCCGATGCGGGCGAGTTTGGTGCCGACAATTATGGCGGCCGTAATATGCACTTTGGGATTCGCGAACACGCCATGGCCGCGGCCTGCAACGGCATGTCTCTGGGCGGCTTACGACCCTACTGCGGTACGTTCTTCGTCTTCACCGATTACATGCGACCCTCCATGCGGTTGGCCAGCATCATGCACCAGCCCGTCATCTATGTCTTGACCCACGATTCCATTGGGCTTGGCGAAGACGGCCCGACCCATCAGCCGGTCGAACATCTGGCGGCGTGTCGCGCAATTCCCGGGCTCCGTGTGATGCGTCCTGCGGATGCCAATGAAGTCGCCGAGGCCTATCGGGTGGCTTTGGCCACCAACGATCATCCCACCGCGATGGTCCTCACGCGGCAAGGGCTACCCACGTTGGATCGCGATCAGTATGGCGCCGCGTCCGGAGTTGCCAACGGCGGATACATCCTGGCGGACAGCGATGGGGCGCCAGAGGTGATTCTGATCGGTACCGGCAGCGAGATTGAGATTTGTCTCGGTGCGCACCAAGAGTTAACCGCGGCGGGCATTAGAGCACGCGTCGTCAGCATGCCCTGCTGCGAATTGTTCGACGAACAGGATCAGGCCTATCGCGATCGCGTCTTGCCGCCGCAGGTAACCGCCCGAGTTGCGGTCGAAGCAGGGATTCGACAGTGTTGGGATCGTTACCTGGGCTTCGCTGGTCGCTTTGTCGGGATGTCCAGCTTCGGGGCTTCGGGTCCCTTTGAGCAACTGTACGAAAAGTTTGGTATCACGGTCGACAACACAGTCGCTCAGGCCAAGGCCGCGATCGGGAAATAGGTGGCGGGCTTGTTCGGGCCGCAAGGGAGGCGCTGTCCAACGAAGGTCCCGCCGGCCCAACTCTGATCAGTCCAAGTGCAAGCCGTCGGTGCGGACGTTGCTGCGGTTGCCGAAGGGCTTGCGTGGCCCGTTTTCCGCAGTGCGACCGTGCTGCGCCAGGCGGACGACCTTCGCTTCCCAGCCGTGTCCAATCACGACCTGATGCCAGTTGGCTCTCACGGTCTCGTCGCCATGCGCGAATTCACGGATGTAGTGCCCGCGTGTGGTTGCCGGCGAGTTCGCCGGCGCCGACCGCCGTGCACGGTCGATTTCCTCGTTGGTCACCAGGATCGTGGTCAGGCCAGCCTGCGCCAGCATCTGGTGGTAGCCTGCGGGCGACAATTCGTGGTAGCGGATGTCAATCTTCTTCCTTTCTTCCCACGTCGCGGTCGGTCCAGCTTCGTCGATCAGGTGCTTCTTGGTCACCCAGTCCAACACGCCGAACAACTCGTGCGGTGACGCTGCCGATTGCGGATGTTCCTCAAGCCCGTCGAGCGACTGCGCCCACAGTCGCATCACTTCGTTGGCGACCTCGGAACCACCGTCTTCTCGTTCCGCGAGAAAGGTACGACACAGCTCGAGATACAACCGCTGAATCTCCAACGCCGTCAAGGTACGACCGTCGCTCATAGCCACTTTGGTCGTCAGTGATGGGTCCGCGCAGATCGCATGTAACGCGGCAATGGGACGGCGCAGCCGCGGTGCATTCTCGATCGCGCCGGCCTCGATGGCATCGAGCACCAGCATCGTTGTGCCGATCCGTAGATATTCGGCCGTGTCACACATGTTCGAATCGCCAATGGCGATCTGCAGCCGCTGGCGTTCGTGGAACAACGTCAGATAGTTGCGCGGCGCGAACCACGAGTCGGCGTAGACCGCCTTGAAGAAATGGCCCAGGCAGAAGATAGGGCGGTCGCAGACTAAGCCTCCAAAGCCGGCCACGCGGTTCATTGCGGGGCCTTTGTCGGCAAGCTGAAAGTTGCCGGCCCTATCCACCATCCCCGCGCCCGCAATCACTGGGCGGCTGACGAGAAACGGTAGCAAGTTGCGGCGGATGCTGCGAAACCCGGTGGCGTGCAAGAGCCCGAACAAGAACAACGCTAACGGCGCGACCAGCAGCCGGGTGGCGAATTGAAGAGTGGACTCGAGCCACACCGGCACGTGGACGCAGTTTTCTCGGCCTTCGACAAGGTCGCTTCCAAACAGGAATAGGGCCACCGATTGCTTCCCGCCGGTCAATACCTGGAACGGCAAGTAACAGAGCGCAGCGGTGGCGAAATAGCAAAACGTCAAGGCGACCGATAGTGCCATACCGATCCATGTCATCACCGCCAACGGAAAGAGGGCGACCAAGCCGGCACGCCACAACGAGAGACGCCAACCCGACGCGAATGTCGCGGCATAGTTTTCTTGCGCACCGTAGATGTTATCCTGCGCATCGCGATCGTTTTTGATCAGCACCATTTCGCCGCCGGTCACGGCAGACTTGGCCGACTCGGCTAACAGGCGATCTTGAGCCCGCTGGTAGATCAGCGCCTCCCGCGGTCCGTGGCACTCAGGTGTGGCACCTTCGATGAGGCCCCCGCCAGCGGAAGGACGGGCCGCTTCAAACCATACAGCACCGCCGTTGGCCGTAAACACACCTTCCTTGAAATGCTGGGCCGGGACCGCCAGTACGCGACGAGAAAGCGAAGCGATCAACGCTTCGTAAAGACGAAACTTCGAACGCGACGCCGCAGGGTCGGCTGATTGCGACCGGATCGCGTATTCTGTTTCCAAGCCAACCAACCGCTGGCAGACGTTCGCCACGAATTCGACCGCCTTCTACTCGCCGCCGTGGAGAACTTCGGTTTCTTTGAGATAGGCCTGCGTCTCCTGCTGACTGTCGTGCTTTACGTCGGCGACAATCGAAGCAAGCGTTTTGGTCGGGGTGGCAGGCGCAC
>JAUIHJ010000212.1 GCA_030432015.1 bacterium | reverse complement strand
TGCGACCAGTGGCCATGATTCAGGATCCTCTCGGAGCTGCGCGTGCGGTCGAAAAGAATCGAGTATACTCGATGGTTTCTGGTCTGCGTATTCTTCCTCCAGGCGACCCGAACCCCTGATGCGGCTCAAGACTTCGATCGTCGCGCGACTTCTGCTCGTCTGTGGCGGCGGCCTGCTAGGACTGTTGCTGGCCGAGATCATCTTACGCGGATGCGGGATTGCCTACCCGTTGCCGTATGCACCCGACGTCCATGTGGGCTCGCGTTTGCGACCCGGCTTCAGGGCCACCTTTACGAAAGAAGGGCGCGCGTTCGTCGAAGTGAATCGGGCCGGGTTTCGCGATCGTGACCACGCGTTCGAGAAACCCGAAAACACGTTCCGTATCGCAGTTTTGGGGGACTCATTTGCCGAAGCGGTCCAGGTGTCTCGCGCGGAGACGTTCTGGTCGGTCCTGGAGAAGACGTTGGCCGCGTCACCAGAGTTTGCGGGGCAAGAGGTCGAGGTCCTCAATTTTGGGGTTTCCGGACACGGCACGGCGCAACAGCTCCAAATGCTGCGGCACTATGCACTACCTTACGAGCCGGATCTCGTGCTGCTCGCCTTTTTTGCCGGAAATGACGTGCGGAATAACTCACGGACGCTCGAACCGGACGACGTCAGACCCTTCTTTACACTCGAAGCGGGTCGCCTGACGCTGGACGACTCGTTCCTGGATCACCCGAACTTTGTAAAGGCCAACTCCCCCGCGACACAACGCAAGGTTGGGGCGATCAACGCAAGTCGCCTACTGCAAGTGATCAACGAATGGAAGCATCGGCCGGCAGCGCGCGGCGGCGGACCCACGCCCTTCGAAGCGGGCATTGACGACAGGGTGTTCGTCGAACCGGTCGCTGCAGACTGGAAGGCGGCGTGGGACCTGACGGATGCCCTGATTCAGGAAATCAACCACGAGGTCCGCCAGCATCAGGCCCGCTTGATCGTAGCGATGGTGACCCAAGCCATCCAGGTCCATGTCGATGCCGGCGTAAGGGCAAAGTTCGCTCAACAACTGGGCGTGCCCGATCTGTCCTATCCCGAACGTCGCATCGCCGCCCTGGGTGCCGAATATGACTTCGACGTCGTCGCCCTCGCCGGTCCGATGGTCGAGGCGGCCGAACGAGACCAATTGTTCTTTCACGGCTTCCCAAATACTGAACTCGGTACGGGCCACTGGAATGCGGCCGGCCATCGGATCGCGGCCCAACGGATCGCCGCGGAAATTTGCCGGCAACGACGACTATGGAACGATCAGAATTCCGTCACGCCGCCGGGATCGGCCTGATCGCAACGGCTCGAGCCTGATTTGGTTACCGTGTCAGTCAAACGGACTCCTTTTTCACGGGCCAGATCAGACCCGCCCAGTTAGAATGCAATTGGCAGGGCCTACGCTGAAGAAAACAAGCTCAAGGGAGTTCTCTGATGACTCGTTGTGGAAAATACGGACGACACACTGGATCGCTCTTGCTGGCCAGTTTCATGGTTTTGGCATTTCAAACGGGACCCCAGGTTGTCGACGCGCAGGACGCTTCACCCGCAGCTCGACGGTCCAGGCTCGCGTCAACTGCCCTCCCAACCGCCGATTCGTCTCCATCAAACGAGGCAGGAAATTACCACGACGCGATTTTGGCCGCCCTGCATCGGAACGGAAAATGGATGTTTTCTGACGCGCCGCTGGAACAGGTCGCTGAGTCGATCGCCGCGACCTCGGACATCGATGTCGTCGTGGACAGTCGAGCCCTGGAAGATGTTGGCTTGACGCCGGACACACCAATCACGTGCGGGCTGGAGCAGGTGTCACTTCGATCATTCTTACGAATCGCCTTGAATTCACTGGATTTGACGTACGAAATCCGTGACGGCGCACTTTGGATTACGACCCCGGAAGCGGCCGAAGGCCGTCTGGCGGTGCGACACTATAACGTCGCAGACCTGGTTCGGGTCAGCAACGAGCCAGGCGAAGCAGCCTACGACTACGCCAAGCTGGTTTCCCTGATTACGACAACCTTGGCGCCCGATTCATGGGATGAAGTCGGAGGCCCCGGCGCGATCGACTCGATCTATGGTTCCCTGGTGGTCGACCATACGGACGATGTCCACGAACAGATCACCCAACTGCTGACGGCGGTTCGCCAGGTCAAGCGGGATCATCGAGTCTTCCAAGAGAACCCGAAGCGAGTTGGATCGCCTGTCTTTTTGAACGACACGCAGTGGATGGCGCGGATCCAAACCGCCATGGAGACGCCGATTTCGTGTGACTTTAAAGACACTACTCTCTCTGACGTACTCAAGAAACTCGCCGCATCAACCGGCATTCCGTTGATCCTCGACAAGCGGGGACTTGACGAGGTCGGCATCGACACGAATATTGCCGTCACTCTGAAGACGAAACGCGTGCCGTTCCGGTTCGCACTCCGTCGGATCCTCTCGTTGTACGACCTGAGTTGGACAATTCAGAACGAAGTGTTGTCCATCACGAGCGTCGAAGTCTGTGAGTTCCGCTTGGACACTTGCATCTATCCTGTCTACGATCTGATCGACGCGGGCGAGGCTGGGGGAGACGAATCACACGACTTTGCGCCCTTGATCAGCGTCCTCACCAGAACAATCAATCCGGATCAATGGTCCAATGTTGGCGGGCCGGCTACCGTCGGTGTGTTAAGCAGCCCGCCAGCCTTGGTGATTGCGAACACAATCGAATCGCATGAGAAAATCCAGAACGCCTTAGCCCAACTGCGAAAGGCCAAGCAGGCCGATCGTGAATCACGGAAGACACCGCATCCAGAAAATCCTCACCTGGTGCTGAAGACCTATCCTGTCAAACCGGGCCATGACGCAACGGAGGTAATGGCGCTGTTGGTCAGCTTGTTGGGCGAGGATTTCTTCACCAGCGACGGCATCTTGATTCGAACACTAGGAAACGAGCTCGTTGTCCGTCATTCCAGCGTTGGCCATCGCAAAATCAAGGACGTGCTGGCGAAACTGGGCAGTGGCATTCGTTACGGCGCCGGCGGAAGTGGCTTCGGAGGCGGTGGCCCCGGCGGAGGTGGTGGCGGTCTTGGCGGCGGAGGCGGTTTCGGCGGTGGAGGTTCGTTTTGAGCCCCGCGATTGCCTGCAGGCTAATCGTCACCCGGTTCTTGTCGCGCTACGGATGAACCATTCGCGCTGCAGGCTGCTGAAGCTGATCACCGCCGGGCCGGGGGCAACTTCAGCGCCGCAATGTACCGAATGAACTGCGTTTCGAGCATCCTCAGATCCGCGCCAAAACTGGCTGTAAAGTCTCGCAGTCTGGCGGGCGACGGGTAATCTGTAAAACTCGCACGCGCCGCCGTCTTGCGCAGGAAACTGACATATTCAGCCGGTCGCGTCTCAGCCAGGAAAAACGTCAATGCCCAAGCTTCGGCGTAGGCGTCTGCAGGCACGGCGTGAAACAACCGGTCCGAACCGACGGTCTGCGCCAGCGAACCCTGTTTGCGCCGCGTCGCGGCATAGCGTTGGAAGTCCGCCAGACGACCTTGATTGATGCGGTCGGCCTGAGCTGGATACCTGCGCGAATCCCAGACCCCGCGGGCCTCGAACATGGTGCCCAGCCCTTCGATCACCCATCGCGGCGGAGGCGCGAAGCGGTTGTGAATCGACGTGTTGAAAGCCGACTGGTGGGCCGCCTCATGAATAATGGTCGCGGCATTCGTTGGCCACTGGGAATCGCCCGACGGACCGCCCGGGCTATTGTCGTACAGCACAATTCGGTTGGAATTTGGCGAATAGTATCCGAGTGTATGAGGTTGTACTCGGGCGCCGGTTTGACGGGTGTAGCCCAGAAAAGCTGACTCGTCGGGAAGAACCACGGCGACCAGGGGAAACTGCGGTTCGCGGGGGCGGGAACCGCGGGCCGCAAAGTATTGCACGAAGGCCCGATAGAGTTGTTCGAATCGCCCCGCCCAGCGGTCGCGTTGTCCGATCGGGTGAACCACCAGGTAGTGGCCTGTGCCGGAAACGTCGAATCGAGGACCAAATTCCTGGGCCAACTGTGTCCGCAGTTCGCTTTGCGAATAACTTTGAAAACCATCGGACGTCTTACGAAAGTCCTCCGCGCCGGCCGGTGAAAAGTTCAGCAGGGAACCATCGCGGCGCAGCAGCGCAACGTCGGAATCTGTCCACGCCAACGGCGAACCCTCGAGTTGTTGACCATGAAGCTGCAGCGTGATGGTGAACTTCTGCGCGTTGGCTGGAACAGAGGCGCAAAGCACCAGTGCCTGCACACACAGGACCCGCTGGACGAAGACGCTCCACGAAGCATTGACCATCAGCAGACCTGTGCGAGTGATACTCGTGGCGACCACGTGGCAACGCCCCGCACAAGCCTACCTTTCGAATTGGAAGGCGGTTTTCCGTCCAACCAGCGAATTGGACAACGATGACTACGGCGGAGTAGGATGTGGAATCGCTGATCGCCAACCGATGGGCCGGCAGCCGGGTTGGGAATGATTACGAAAAAAACAATCGCCAGGAGATCGCAAGGTGTACGGTTCGCTCTTACTGCTCTGTCTTGCCCTTCCCGCACAGCCGGACGCGGCATTACGCGATGATGTCCAGCCCACCGGTGCGACACCTGCTGCTGGGGCGCGGCCTGCGGCGGAAGCCACCGCGAAACTGACCGCTGAGTCCAAGAAGCTCGTCAAGCAGTTGAATGCCAATTCGGCGGACCAGCGAAACGCGGCGGAGGCGGCTTTGATCAAATTGGGACCGATCGTGTTGGAGCACCTTCCGACGATCAACCGAAACACACCCGCGGAGGTCAAAGAGCGACTGGGCCGCGTCCGTAGCGTGCTGGAAAAAGAGATCGCGACCGCCGCGTCCCAACCCAGTCGCGTCACGCTGAAGGGTGAGATGTCCCTGGCAGACGCACTTCAGTCGCTGGAAGAACAGACCGGCAATCGTGTCGCACCGGGCGAACAGCGGAACGGCACGGTCACGGTCGACCTCGACAAGGTTTTGTACTGGCAGGCACTCGACGAAATCCTCGATCAGGTTGGACTTTCGATCGAGGAGTATGGCGGCGAGCCCAATACCTTGGTGCTCAGAGCTAAAACCGAGGACGAGGTGAGCCGGGCGGAAGCGGCGACCTATAGCGGCGTCTTTCGCTTCGAGCCGATTCGGCTGGAGTCCAGGCGTGACCTCCGCAATCCGGCCGTAAATGGCCTGAGGTTAACCGTCAGCGTAACCTGGGAACCGCGGATCAAACCGATTTCGATTCGCCAGGCCTTGGACAGCCTCACGATGACCGACGATCAGGGAGACCCGTTGTCGGTCGACAGCATGCGTGCGGCGCTGAACGCCTCAGCAGAATCCGGCGTCTCGGCAGTCGAGATGGTGCTGCCGATCAGCCTGCCCTCCCGCGATGTCAAAGCGATCGCATCGCTCAAAGGCAAAATGACAGCCATGGTTCCTGGCAGCGTTCAGACATTTACCTTTGATGACTTGCAGCGGGCTCGCGACGTGGAAATTCGGAACGCTGGCGTGTCGGTCATCCTGGAGCAGGTCCGCAAGAACGTCGACCTGTACGATGTCTATGTCCGCATCGCGTACGACGAAGCCAACAATGCCTTGGAATCGCATCGAGGCTGGATTTTCAATAACGAGGCGTACATGCTCGACGAGAACGGCGACCGGATTGCCAACATCGGCTTGCGGGGAACGAGCCAGGAAGAGAATGCAGCAGGCGTCGCGATTCTCTTCGATGTTCAAAAAGGGCTACAAGGTCACCGCTTTGTTTATAAGACGCCCGCCCTGATCCTGAACCTTCCCGTCGAATTCGAACTCCACAACATTCAGTTGCCGTAATGGAATACGCAAAGCAAATCGTGGTTGCGACCTTTGGGGTCTATGGAATGGTGGTGTGCTTGACCGCCCCCGCGTACGCCCAGGCTTTGGGCGCGGCGCAGGATTCAGGCTCTGTCCAAAATGCGGATCCGCCCCTGGCGCCAGCCGAACCACAGGGACCGGCGGCGCGCATGGTCGCGGCCACTGTCGGGGACGCGTCGGTCTACGTCGATGAAGTCGATCGCGAGTTGCGCCGCGTTCTAGGGGCACGCGAGGCCGACGAGAACGCGCTTCGGTTCCTCCAAGCCAAGACGCTCCAGCAACTGATCGACCGGCAACTGATCCTGGCTTGGCTCGCCGAGAAACGCCAGGCCGCAAGCGACCAGGATGTTCAGTTGGCGCTGACGCAGCTCGAAAAACGGCTGGCGGCCCGCGAACTGACCTTGGCCAGCTACACACAGCGATTGGGAATGCATCCGGATGACCTGCCTCGAGCCCTCCGCTGGCAGTTGAGCTGGCAACGCTTTCTGGACCGATATCTCTCGGACGAAAACCTGCAGAACTACTTTCGCGATCACCATGTGGAATTCGACGGAACACAAGTTCGCGTTGCCCACTTGCTGTTCAAGGCCGATGGAAATGACCCCGGTGCGTTGAGCGACGCATTAGTCCGCGCCAAGGACATCCACCAAGCCATCCAAGAAAACAAGACGACGTTCAGCGCGGCGGCGCGTGAACACTCCCAAGCACCCAGCGGCAAGGACGGCGGCGATATCGGATTCATCTCGCGGCGCGAGCCGATGCCCGAACCCTTCTCTCGCCAGGCCTTCGCCTTGAAACAGGGTGAGATGAGCGAGCCCGTGATCAGTCAATTTGGCGTCCACCTGATCTTCTGCCTGGAAATCAGGCCAGGAAAGAAACAATGGACCGATGTGCGAACGACCTTGGAACGAGGCGTGACCGAGTTCCTGTTTGGTTGGGCCGCAGACCGTAAACGGAAAGAGATGACCGTCGAGTTCACCGACGCGCTGCCGCACTTCGAACCAGGTAGCGAGACCGTCGTCAATTGAACGTGCGTCAACAGCAGACGCGGTTGCCTGGAGCAGTCGACAGCCGCCCACCGGACGGACGGCTGTCGCCGGCAACCTATTTCCCGGCATCGTATTCCCTGCGTACCGGTTCACGATTCATCCAGTGGACTACGGCATCCGCACTTCGTAAGCTGCTGCGTAGGCCTGGAGGTTTGCGTACTGAGTTGTAGGAGAACTGATGCCCGATCCTGATCTGTCTGCGTTGCAGCGCGAAGTTGACCAGCAGACGCGACTCCTCCAGGGGTTGCAAATGTCCGTCTTTACGCAACCTGATCCTGCAGGCAACTCGGACTTGCTCGCCCAGTTAGCAGCCGCGGACGCGAAGCTCGGCGCAGCCCGCGCGGCGTTGACGGCAGCGCGGGCGAAGGCGGAAGCAGCAACACGTCGCAGCGACAGCGCAGCCGAAACCGACGTTGGATTTTCGGGTGGCGCCTTGCGAGGTCGAATGCAGGGCGAACATTCGACCGGCCTGGCGGTCAAATGCACGCTCCGGATGGATCCGCTTCCCACCGGTGCGTACCATCTCATGGACCCCGAAACCGAGCCGCTACTGACGGTCGAAGTGACGAATGTCTCGCGCGAGATTCGCCGCATCTGCGTCAAAGCGCACTTGGAGGGACTGTCGGCACAGGCGGTGCGGACACAGGAGATCGCACCCAAGAAAAAGGCGGCCTTCCACCTTCAACCGACCCTGTTCCCTGAGCGCACACGCGACATTACGGAGATCCAGCGGGCCACCTTGCACGTTGTGGTCGAAGACCTGGACGGAAAGATCGAAAGCCACAATACCTACCCGATCACATGCCTGGCTCGCACGGCAAGTTTCAATGCCGTCCGCCGCCCCGACACCGGCGAAATGCTCGACCTTTCGCACTATTACGGCGCCTGGGTCACCCCCCATGCCAACACCGTTCAGGAGCGGATCCGCCGCGCCGTCGAGCTGGCGCCGGAACGTCGCTTGATGGGTTATCAGGGCGACCCGGAGCTGGTGACCGACCAGGTCGCCGCGCTGTACGCCGCCCTGCGCGAAGCCGAAATCGTGTATGTCAATTCCGTCATCGACTATGGTGCCGCGGTCGGGATGACAACCCAGCGGACGCGTCTGCCACGCGAGTCGATCTCCCTGCGCAGCGCCAACTGCATTGACGGCACCGTGCTGCTGGCCAGCCTGATGGAAGGTGTCTCGCTGAACCCCGCCATTGTACTCGTACCTGGACACGCATTTGTCGGCTGGGAGGTGTGGGACGGTGCCGACGAATGGCGATTCCTGGAGACCACGATGATCGGATCGGCCGACTTCGAAACGGCTTGCAAGTCAGGCCAACGGCAGCACGAACAGTTCACAAAATACAATCGCGACAAAATCAAGCTCCATTCACTCCAGGACCTGCGGGCGCGGGGCGTCTGGCCCATGGAGTAAACCGACCGACCGACGCTCGTGCCACGAGCGTCGTCACCCCCTTCGCATCTCTATCCCTCGAGTTCCGGCCACGATCATGAGCGAACCAAGCGAATCCGAAGAACGCATCTACCTGAACGGCATTGACGGCGTTACGGGTAACTATCTTGTCCCACCGATGTCGGCGACCGACGCGGTCGCGATGGCCCGTGGAAAAACCGAAGACAGTGGGCTGAAGGAGTGGATGAAGAGCATCTGGGAGGCGATGCAACGCCCCTTCATGGGACTACCCATGGATGTCGATCCGGTCAATGTTTCGCAGGCTGGTTGGGCTGTGGTGTTTACGCCAGATACGCCCGCGGACGTTCGCGAGGCGATCCAGCCACTGATCGCGCACCGCCAATCCCAACTTCCTGCCGACCGCTGCAAGCAGCTCGAGTACAAACGCGACACGGGCATGAAGGGCTGGTTGAAGACCTACGGCGTTTACCCGGGCAGCGTGGCGCCGACCAAGGTCCCCTATTACGTCCTGCTGGTCGGTGGCCCGTCGGAGATTCCGTTTCAGTTTCAGTACTTGCTGGACATCGAGTATGCCGTGGGGCGCGTGGCGTTCGATACGGCCGAACAATATCGGCTGTATGCCGAAAGCGTCGTACGTTACGAAACAGCTGAGGTCGTTGAAAGCAGCAAGGAGATTGTCTATTGGGGCGTTCGTCACGCGGCCGATCGGGCGACGCAGATGAGCGCCGATCATTTGATCACGCCGTTGTTTGAGGGGCTTCCAGACGAGGGCGAAGACGCCATCGCCACCGCCTTGGGGTTCGGCAGCCGCTGCTTCAAAGCCAAGGAAGCGACCAAGGCCAACCTGTTAGGCGTCTTGCAGGGTACGGGTGACTCCAAGCCGCCGGCCATGCTGTTTACCGCCTCGCACGGCATGGGCTGGCCCCTCGGCAACGCGCAACAGCGGACCGCCCAGGGCGCGCTGCTGTGCCAGGACTGGTCCGGCTTTGGCTCGGTGCAGCCCGCACACTTCCTGACAGCCGCGGAGGTCACCGATACCGCCCGCCTGCACGGCCTGGTCGCTTTTCTCTTCGCCTGCTACGGTGCCGGCACACCCGGTTATGACAACTTCCTGACCGACCGTGGCCAAGGCCCGACCCCGATTGCGGAAGAACCGTTTGTGGCTGCCTTACCGCAACGATTGTTGTCCCATCCCGGCGGTGGCGCCTTGGCGGTCCTGGGCCATGTGGAACGGGCCTGGGGATATTCCATCAAGCCGCCGGGGGTCGGCACGCAATTACAACCGTTTCGCAATCTGATCGGTCGCATCCTCAGCGGTGAACCGGTCGGCAATGCAACCAAGGATTTCAGTGACAAGTACGCGGCACTCTCGGCCGAACTTCTCTCGAAACTGGACGAAACCCAACCCGGCGGCAAGCCCAACGATCGCGACCTGGCCTGGACCTGGATTGAACGCAACGACGCACAGAACTATGTCGTGCTGGGCGACCCGGCCGTGCGCGTCCGCGCCGAGCAGTTGAGCTGACGCGACACGAGCGAATGGAAGCTCGAAGAAACGACCAAACAGGCCGCTCCGGCCCCTATTCGGTCAATACGGCTTCCCAAAACGCGTGCGTGACTTCCGGGTTGGCAATGTCGTTGTGCGCCCCTTCCGGCCCGCTGCCGTGGCGAATGTACTGGCTGCTTTCGAGGTTGTAGATCTTGCCCGGTTCGAACTGATACGCGCCGTCGGCAGCCAGCATTTCCCGGTCCTGAACCTCGGTGCCGCGAATCCCGAACGTTCCGACTGCGCCGTACTTGGGTAATTCACCGGGGGCAAAATTCACCTGTCGCGCCACACCAGCGGCCAACGGGTACCAGCGGCCAACGGCCGTGTCATGTTCGGATTGCGACGTGATGATGGGACCATCAACCGGCCGCTTCGTGATGGCAGCATGGAAATAGCCGGCGCGTCCCGCCGCGGCAGGAATTGAGTCTGCAAACGACCACAGCGACAAGGCGCCCTGCAACAAGGCCGCCGAATGCACTGGACGCCGCAGGCTCCCGCCCTGCCCTCCCGCCAGCGTCGCAGACATCACCACGCAGCCGAAGCTGTGCCCCATTAAGTGGAACCGCACGTCACGGCCAGCCGGCACCGCGTCTTGCAGCCGATTCACTAGCGGCAACACGCACGTCTCACCGAAGCGTCGACCGCGATCCTTCATCCGCCAGAAAGAGAGTGTGCGTAACGGCGCCAAGAGACCGCCCAAACTGAAGCCGCCGAAGCTGACCATTTCATCTTCCGCGGCTCGAAAAATCGCCTCAGGATCGAACGGATCGCGATCGGCATCGGGTGCGCCGGCGGCACCGTCGCTGCCCAATTCGGCTTCCCGGTCCAAGACCAAATAGGCCTCGCGTACTTCTTCCGGCATTTCGACAGGAGCGACGTTGTCAAACGCCGCGGCGAAAATAGTCTGGAGCGCGGCACGTGCCGCGGGGGTCGCGGCGGTGCGATCTGCATAGTCCTCCAGCAACTGCTCGGGCGTCACCTGGTTACCCGCGGTTGGGTCGGGCCCTGCGCCAGGGGCTGCAAACGAGACACCATCTCCGCCACCCAATTCCTCGTTACCAAAGGGGAGGCTGGGCCAATGCAGGCCAATCAGCAACGGCTTGAAGCCCGGTCGCTGCGCGCGAGCTCGCTCCATATCCGCCGTTTGAGCCGCCATCGCGCCGATCCAGTTGTTGCATTGAAGTCGAGCCGCCGGCACATCGCCCATCCAACCGTGCGTCATCAAGAACACATCCGTGATCGGCTCGTCTCGGACAACGTCCACGACCTGC
>JAUIHJ010000211.1 GCA_030432015.1 bacterium | reverse complement strand
GGATCAGGACGTTCGCACCGTCGCCTTTGTTCCAAGCGAAGCCCGCGCGGATGCGGCCCTGATTGCGTTGGCATGCGACGAACTCGTGGTCGGTCGGAATTCCGTCCTGGGCGGCCCTGGTGCCACCGTGATTCGCAAGAGCGACCTGAGCGATTTGAAACGATCCGTGCGTGCTCTATCCGAATCGCATCATCGTGACTGGTCGCTGGCGGTCGCCTTAGTCGATTCGAGTCTGGTTGTGCACCGCTACGTTCGTCAAGGCACGAATGAAGTCCGATATTTTTGCGAAGAGGAATTGGCTGCCCACGGCAATCCGCAGGAATGGACGCGTGGCGCCGAGATTCCGGCAAGTCTCGGATTGTCGGGTGAGGAAGCGATTGAAACGCAGTTGGCTCGCCAGGCCGCGGAAAACTTCGAGGCCTTCAAACGCCTGTACGCGCTCGACGGCGACATGGCGGTCGTGCAACCGAACTGGGCGAACCTGCTGATCGAGAAACTGGCCTCGCCACACTTGGCCGGCACAATTTTGTTCGTCGGGCTGCTGATGTTTCTGATTGAAATGTCGCAACCCGGGATCGGCGTGGCCGGCTTTGTTTCGGCGGTCTGCTTCGTCTTGTTCTTCTGGTGCAACGTTCTGCATGGAACCGCCGGTTGGCTGGAGATCATGCTTTTTGTCACCGGGGTCGGCTGCCTGGTCCTGGAGATCTTCGTCATTCCCGGATTCGGCATCTTCGGGATTGGCGGGACGGCGATGATTGTGGGGTCGGTGATTCTGGCCAGCCAGACATTCGTGATTCCGCAAAACAAGTATCAAATCGAGCAGTTGCCGCAATCGTTGCTGGTCGTCGTGGCCGCTGGTTCGGGGGCATTCCTTTCCATCTTCCTGTTGCGCAAGTATCTGCCGGACACGCCCATTCTACGCCACATGATGCTGGCGCCGCCCGACGATGACGAGTTGGAAGAACTGCAACAGCGCGAATCTGTTGTTCACTGTGGACACCTGACGGGAAAACGTGGCAAGACGACCACGCGGTTGAATCCGGCAGGGAAAGCTCGCTTTGGCGACGAGATCGTCGATGTGATCAGTGAAGGAGAATTGATTGACCGCGGTTCGGACGTGTTTGTGTCCAGCGTGCGAGGTAGTCGAATTGTTGTCGTTCCGATTTCAAGTCCCGCCGCAACGCACTCCGCTTGACGTTGCTCGGCGCAGCGCGGCGAAAGCGGTTCGCGATTGAAAGGCCGTTTCGATGGATCTTACGCTGTGGGCAATCGCCTTGTTGGTGCTGGGATTGAGCATGATGATCCTGGAGGTCTTCGTGCCGTCCGGGGGCGTGCTGAGCTTTCTGTCCGTGGCCTCGGTGATCGGGGCGATCGTTGTCGCCTTCATGGACAGCTTCGAAACGGGAACCATGATGTTGGCCACGGTGACCCTTTGTGTTCCCATCGCCGTGTGGGGAATCGTCCGTCTGTGGCCACACACCCCGATCGGCAAGCTGATTTTGACGAAGCGTCCAGCAAGTGCGGACGATGTCCTGCCGGACACCGAAGCCTATCGAGGTCTGCGCGGGTTGATCGGAAAGCGTGGACGGGCGCTGAGCAAAATGTTGCCGAGCGGTTTAGTGGAGATCGAGGGGCACAAGTACGACGCGGTGAGCAACGGGATTGCGCTGGAGGCCGATCAGATCGTGCAGGTGATGGACGTGCGCACCAACCGTATCGTCGTCCGCCCGGCGGAGGGCGAGGTGGCGTCGACCGAGTCAAGGCTGGCCAGTTCGCGTCCCGCGGCGACTCCCAAGGCGGAATCGGCCGACGACGTGCTCTCGACGCCGGTCGAAAACTTGGGTTTGGACGATCTAAGTGATCCGCTGGCTTGACATTGGTATCGCGCACGGGTTAACGTCGTAAGCTGGCTGGGCGGTCATTTCTGACAGGTGCTTGGAAATCCGTCACGCAGTTGCACCTCTGAGGATTCTCGCCATGTTGCTGGCTCAAGATGCCGACCCGCGTGCGATCGCGGCGATCGTGTTGTTAGTGATTGTCATCCTGGTATTTCTGGGTATCTTCGCAGTCTTTGCCAGCTACTTTCGACTCTGGGTTCAGTCCGCACTGACCGGCGCCGGAATTCGTATCTGGGACCTGCTGGGAATGACCTTCCGTAAGGTCAACGCGACGGTGATTACCCGCAGCAAGATCATGGCGGTCCAAGCCGGGATTGATCGCAGCGAAATTACAACCAAAGCGTTAGAAGCCCATTTCATGGCGGGTGGGAACGTCCCCCTGGTGATTCGGTCGCTCATTGCTGCCCACAAGGCGAAGACGATTCAGCTGACGTTTCGCGAGGCGACCGCCATCGATCTGGCCGGACGAAATGTGCTCGAGTCGGTGCAGACCAGTGTCTATCCCAAGGTGATCGATTGCCCGGCCAAGGGTTCGCCGCGTGAATCGCTAGACGCGGTTGCCAAAGACGGGATTCAGCTCAAAGTAAAAGCCCGCGTCACGGTCCGCGCCAACTTGCAACAGTTGATTGGCGGTGCAACCGAAGAGACGATTGTCGCTCGCGTCGGCGAGGGCATCGTCTCCGCAATTGGCTCAGCGGAATCCCACAAAAATGTGCTCGAGAATCCGGACATGATCACCAAGGCGGTGCTGTCGCGGCGATTGGATTCACAGACAGCCTTCGAAATCGTTTCCATCGATATCGCGGATATTGACGTGGGGCAGAACATTGGAGCGAGGCTACAAGCTGATCAGGCCGAGGCGGACACCCGAGTGGCCCAGGCTCGGGCGGAAGGCCGCCGAGCGATGGCAGTCGCGGCAGAGCGCGAAAAGCTGGCCTCGATCGAAAAGAGTCGTGCGGCCCTGGTTGATGCAGAGGCTGAAGTCCCTCGCGCCATGGCCGAAGCATTCCGCAGTGGCAATCTGTCCATTACCGACTATTACAAATTGCGAAACATCCAAAGCGACACCGACATGCGCAAGTCGATTGCCACCTCCAGCGAATCATCCTGAGTCCCGCTGGGCTGCGCGCGTGCCGTCTGACCGCGGCCTGTCCGACTCGATCCCGTCTGACCAGAAACTGAGTTTCCCATGGCTGGTGATATCGAAGATTTTCTCCGCCGTGCCGCGCAGCGACGAGTCCCGCAAGCAGCACCACCGGCGCGCCGTCCGCCGCAACCACCCCCTGAGATCATCGTCTTGGGCGACGACGATGTGCTCGACACGGAAATTGTTGATGCGTATCCGGTCGAAGACCCTGGGATTCTGACCGGTCAGAATGTGGGTGAGCATGTCGCGCAGCATCTCGATACGTCGGATTTCGGGGAACGGCTTTCCCACCTGGGTGAAGAGGTCGACCATGCGGACGATCGCATGGAAGCCCATATGCACGAATATTTCGAGCATCAGCTGGGAGAGTTGGGTGCGTCGACCAGCCGCGCGGCCGACTCGACGTTGGACGACGATCTCCCAGCGGGTCACACGCCAGAATCGCGGCACAAGCCCGCGGCGTTCAATATTCGAAAACTGCTTGCTTCGCCTGCGAGCATTCGGGACGCGATCGTACTCAGCGAAATCCTTCGCCGACCAGAAGATCGCTGGTAGGCATGCAACCGCGACGGTGCATGGTTCAAGTTCCCTCGTTTTTCGCCCAGCACACACCTCTTGTCGGCTGGACGTTGAAGCGAGAAAATGTGGCTGCCTTCCCGATCCTCGCTCTGCGATTTCACCGGATTCGCGCGGGCACCGGTGTTGTTGAGCGACGGCCTGCTCCCGTGAATCCGGCAATGTACGCCACCCGCCCCCCAGACTCCACAACCAAACTACTGAACGAAGGAACAACCCAATGTCACTCAAAATCGTACCCGGAGAAACCAAGATCGGCTGGATTGGCGTCGGCGTCATGGGATCCAGCATGTGTGGACATCTGATTGACAAGGGTTTCTCTGCCACGGTCTACACCCGGACGAAAAGTAAGGCCGACGCCCTGCTGGCCAAGGGCGCCACCTGGGCTGCGACTCCCAAAGAAGTCGCCCAGCAGAGTGACGTGGTGTTTGCGATTGTCGGATTCCCCAGCGATGTCCGCGAAGTCATGCTGGGAGCTGATGGCGCTCTAGCCGGCTGCAAAGCAGGCAATGTTCTCGTTGACATGACCACCAGTGAGCCGTCGCTGGCCGTTGAGATTGCCGAGGCAGCAGGCGCTCAAGGCGTTGCCAGTGTCGATGCGCCCGTCTCCGGTGGCGACGTCGGCGCGCGGGAAGCACGCCTCTCCATCATGATCGGCGGCGACAAGGCCGTCGTTGATGCGTTGCAACCCTGTTGGGAAGCGATGGGAAAGACGATCGTCTACCAGGGCCCAGCCGGCGCGGGACAACACACCAAGATGGTCAACCAGACGTTGATCGCCTCGAATATGATCGGCGTCTGCGAAGCCTTGCTGTACGCACACCAGGCGGGGCTCGACCTGGAAACCGTGATGCAGTCGGTCGGCTCCGGTGCGGCCGGAAGCTGGTCGCTGGCGAACCTGGGACCGAGAATCATCGCCAACAACTTTGACCCAGGCTTTTTCGTGGAACACTTCATCAAAGACATGGGGATCGCGCTGGACGAAGCGAAACGAATGCAATTAGCGCTGCCCGGTTTGGCGTTGGCCCATCAGCTTTACATTGCGTTGCAAGCGCAGGGACACGGTCGCGATGGGACGCACGCGTTGCAGTTAGCCCTGTCGTCGCTGGCAGGAGTCGACTGGAAGGGCCGTTAACCGGCCGCCTCGTCCGCCGCAGGTTTTGGCTGGCAGGTCGCGGGTTTTACGATGGCCGCGATGACCAGGCCGGCTAGTGTCCAACCTACGACGTTGTCGATCACAAACGCGATCGTATAGTCCAAGGGGAAGTTCATCCAATTCCAATAGGACACGTGACCGATCAGCGCGGTGAAGATTCCCATCCCCACCACAAAGCCGACACGATACCCATAGCTCTGGCAACAGCCGGATGCCGCACACGACAGGAGCATGGCAACCAACAACGCGGCCACAAAATCGATCACGAACCCCATGAGCAGAACTTTGGGGCCCATCGGCACCATCCCTTCACGATGGTAATAGATGGAATAGATCGGTCCGGCGAGATGGTTCTGGGAAAATGCGGACTCGGGGTCGCCCATGTCGGCTTCCGTCTCCCACATTGGGGCGGTGTAGACGCCGGTCTTCAAATCTTGCTCTTTCAAGAGCGACGTCACGGCCGTTTCGTCCGGTAAACCGCCCACCGTCGGAGTATGCAGCGGCAGTGCCATCCAGGCCAGCATGCCCCAGATGTAGTAAACGACGGCGCCCAATCCGGCCGCGACAAGGATTCTGGTCATGAGCCGTTACTCGCTTGATGGATGATCAAAGGGGTCAGAAGTTTTTCGATTTCTTACCCAAGATTCTGGCATCCCGATGGTCTAATGTGTAGACCACCACCACGGAATTGGCGGATTGAGCTGTGTCGATTGTTCCACCCTGCCGCCCTGAAAGCACGGCTGAATCGAGACGCGACGCGGATAGAAATGAGGAACCGTTGGCCTCGCGAGACGAACATCTGATCGAATGTTATTCGACAAGCGGGAGTCGTGAGGCGCTCGAGGAGCTTGTAAACCGGCATGTAGGCCTGGTTCGCGGTTTGATTTACCCAATGATCCTCGACCATTCCACGACCGATGACCTGACGCAAGAAGTTTTTCTGAAAGCGATTCGATCTTTGAAGATGTTTGAGGGCCGCGCTGCGTTTTCAACGTGGTTGGGCCAGATCGCGATGAATACCTTGAACTCGCATCTTGCCCGCCATGGTCGCTCGCCAGTCGTCTTTCGAGCGGAACTCCCCGAGCCGGTCGCAGGCGCAATGGCGGCCGCACAAGCGACCGAGCACGATGAACTGAATCAGGAAATTGAAGCAGCCCTTCAAGCCTTATCGCCGAAGCTCCGAGCAGCCATCGTTCTGACCTGTTTGCAAGACAAGACACCGCGCGAGGCAGCGAGGATCGAGCATTGTTCGACCGCCACAATGTACTGGCGGGTCCACGAAGCCAGAAAGCACCTCAAACGTCGTTTGGCAAGGTATCTGACCGATGACTGATCACAACACGTCCGACCCGCTGAATCGTCTGTTGCGCGGTTGGGCAGAAGAACATGCGCCGACCGCAGCCGACGTGGATCTCCTGACAACAAGAATCATGCAGGCGACCGAGGCAGAACCGGAAGCCGAAAGCTGGTTGGATTCGCCGACCGATCTCTCGCCGACCCTGCCCGCCACGCAGTCGTGGTTTGGACCGGTGGCAGCGTTGGCCGTTGTCGCGGCCGCGGTCATCGTGCTGGTCGTCGCGACAATGTGGCGAACGGGGACGCACTCGGCTTCGATTCCAGCGGTCGCCAAGACACGGGAGGTGCCGCCGCCCGCCGCCTGGCTACCGGACGATCAATTGCGTGCAAAGGCCGTCTTGTTGCATGAGATGGAGTCCATCTACGGATGCCAACTGAACTGGCTTGCCGAGACCGACCAGCGTGTGCAATTCGATATCGAACAGCGCGTGACTGCGCGTGACGACCAAGTTGTGGCCGTGCGGGTTGTGGTCCAACGCAGACAACTCGGTCGAACGCAGTGGGAATTGGCGTGGGAAATTGATGTGGTCGCCCGCAACGAGGAAGTTGTTCGCCTGGTGCCTGAGACGGCTGGCATGCCCCAACTCGAGATGTGGGCCTACGCGTTACCCGATGGAATGATTGCACTTGATACCGATGTGCAGCTCGATGGCAGCGCACTCGTTCGGTCGGTGACGACCGTCTTGCAACCTGATGGTCGACCACAGGAGGTACTCACCGCACGAGCGGCCAACGTTGAATTTCGTGTCTATCACACGGTGGCGTTCTTGAACGATCGGTTGAGCTAGATGCAATGCACCACACATTTCCGTCAGTGGTTCGATGCCCGGCTACTGTTTCGACGCGTGGGTAATTGCGGTTCCCCGCAGGTTGTCACCGAAGAACGGTGCCGATCCCCTTTGCTTCCACTGCTCATAGTCGCCATGGCCCTTGCTCCTGACCTGCTTGGTGCTGACGACCACTCCGTCGTGATCGCATCGAATGACGGGTGGTCGAATGTGGTGGGAGACTCGACAGCGACTCTGCAATTCGTTTTGACCGCGCCGCATCGAACGGTCGGTATTGCGCGTTGGTCATACGCAGCCAAGGGCCGAACGATTGCCAGAGGTGAAGTAGCGGCGGAGTTGGATGCCGATCGACCAGCGCAGATCGCCGTTCCATTACGTTTTCCCGCGGTCAACGACGGCGTGATTTTTGCCACCGAGTTGACCGTTTCCGTGGCAATGCGCGACGCAGAAGCACCGCTCGCGGTCTTCGTGAAGCCAATTTGGATCTTTCCGGAGAATCCATTTTTCGAGCGAACACGTTGGTTGAACCAGCTCGGCATGACGCTGTTCGACCCAGTCGGCGATACGGCCGAGGCACTCGCAGGACTGTCGATCCCTTTTCGCCGGACGCGTAACGTTGCAACCCTGACCGAAGTCAACGACGGCCTGCTGGTCGTCGGTGAAGGCGTTTCGTTGGCGAAGCACCGTTCCCTCGCCGACGCGCTGATCGCGGTGGCCGCGCGAGGAGTGCCTGTATTGTGCCTGGCACCAAGCGACGGTCACGTTCCGCTGCCGAGCAGCGAGGACGGGCAGCCGCTCCCGCGCGGCATGGTCTTTCGGCAAAATGATCACATCACCACACTGGACCGACGGCTCGACACCGTGCATTGGTTGTCCGCGAACGAACCGGTGACAACCCGCCTTCGCCCCCGGAGTGTCCGCAATCAGCTGGTGCTTGAGGTTTCCCGGCAAGGGCCTGGGTGGCCCTGGTGGGAAGCACGCTACCACGAACGCGGCGCACTCGTCGTGTGCGGGTTTGGCGTCATTGAACATTGGCAAAAGGGACCGACGCCGCGTTTCCTCTTGGCGCGACTTCTTGAATACTTGACGGAAGAATCGGCCGTCCGCAACCACACGCCTTACGACAGCTCACCAGCGAGTAAAGGAGAGTGATTCATGATGCTCCAACAACACTTCTTGGCAGGTGCCTTGATGATCGTGCTGCTCTGCGGCACATCCGCCCAAGCGGGCGACGATGCCGCAGCCAGCACCGTTGCGACAAGAGTCGACGCGGCGGCTGTCTATCCGCTCGCAATCCTGCCGTTTCAGGAACGGGGCGCCGACGTCAAGCAGATGGGCGTTAAGGTCACCGACCTTCTGTTCGTCAACCTGGCCTCCAATCCTGACATGTTCTTGGTGGATCGCGAGGATCTTCAGAAACTGCTCGACGAACAGGAACTGAGCGCCTCGGGCCTTGTGAATCAATCACAGGCCGCACAATTGGGACAGCTGACCGGCGCGAAGATCCTGGTGACCGGCTCCGTGCTGCAGGTCGGTGAGAAGCTCTATGTTGTTGCCAAGATTATGGGGACGGAGACCAGTCGCGTGGTCGGCAAATCGGTCAAGGGAGATATTGATGACGAGCTCGACGGTTTGGTCGAACACTTGGCCGGGGACGTCGCGACTGTGATCACCGAGCGTGGTGGGGAGCTCGTGGCAAAGCCCGTGACCCATGTCGATCGTCTCGCCATTCTGAAGAAAGCACTGGGAAACAGCACACGACCGACCCTCACGATCGACATTCCGGAACGACACATCGGGCAAGTGACCAGCGATCCAGCGGCGGAGACGGAGATCGCCTTGTTCTGCACGGAGTTGGGCTTCAAGGTCCTCGACACGACCGCGAACAAGACGGATGCCGACATTCTTCTGGTAGGTGAAGGCTTCACCCAGTTCGCCGCGCGACATGGCAGTCTTGTCTCCGTGCGAGCACGACTGGAACTCAAAGCGGTCGACCGTGAGACTGGCGAGATTCTGGCCATTGATCGTCAAACGTCAATGGGCGTGGGCCTGGCAGAACAGATTGCTTCCAAGTCCGCCTTGCAGGAGGCTGCTGCGAAAATCGCTGAACGCCTATTGCCTGCGATAACCGTTTCCAAGAAGTCAAAACGCGCGAAGAAGAAAGCCAAGTGAGTAGCATTAACTACTAACGGGGCCGACGCGCATCACGCAGCACCGCCACTTAGCGAGACCAACGGGCGGGCAACGGATCGCGGCACGCAGCGCGGGCCGCGACACGCGCTGGTTTCGTTACCCCGGCCGGGTCAAAGTTGGCTATCATAGGATCCGGCTACTTGGACAGCGTCACCTTGCAATCCAATCTGTTGCCCACCAACCGTCGCCGGACCCGGACCACCGCCTTGCTAATCAAGGGTTCATAGAAAATCCTGGCGCTGGCCAACGACCAGCAAATCATCACCCCGATCAAGCGATTTCTCATGCTAGTAGGTTACGTCAGCGACGAACGCTATGTGGCTGTAGCGGACGCCCTTTTTGAGTTCCGCCAGGCGGAATCCGTTACAGTGGCCCGCTCCACCATCTCCGGAGCCGTCTATGCCGACATTCAGCCCGGCGAGTACCAAGTCGTGCTCGGCCGGAATGGTTTCGGATCGAAACTGGTCAGCGTCACCGTCCGCGAGGGTCGGCCCTACCAGTTTCGCCTCCTCACTGATCGTTTGTTGGGTTACATGTGGCCCAAGTGCACCGTCGCCGGACAGTCGTCGGAATTTCGTGTCCACGCAGTCGAAGAGTATGAATTGGAACTCTGGCGGTATGGCGGAAGCAAACAGTTCGTCCGCCGCATTGGAACATTCGACGAGCATGGGCCGCGGGCGAACATGCAGATCACCCCCGACGGCGACTTCACCCAGACCGGCGTCGGCTGGAATAAGAACGGCTATCACAGCGCATCGCTGAGCCAGGTCATCGAAGCACCACAGCCGAGCGGGCTCTATTATCTGCATGCACGGTCCAAGTCGGGCGAATTCTTCAGCTTTCCCTGGATCGTATCCCCGCCGAAGCCGACGACGTCGATCGCCGTCCTGGCATCGGATATTAACTGGAACGCCTACAACAGCTTCGGCGGACGGAGCAACTACATTCACGCCGACCAGTTTCCGAAGACGCCCACCGTTAACGCGCGGCTCGAATTGACACGCTATACCGAAGCCGAACACCGCACCTATGACTCCGACACTTACCAACCGCTCTCGCTGGATCGCCCCGATCCATTCAATCACATTGATGAAGCCGAACAATTGACCGATCCCATCGCTGGTCGGCAGGGTTGCCACATGGCTTCGGCCGAATGGCGGCTGCTGGGGTGGTTGGAGCGGCAGCAATTTCAATACGACTACTACAGCGAAACGCAGTTCCATTTCGACCAGGTACCGCTCGACAGTTACCGCGTCTTGATTCTCAGCACACATCCGGAGTACTGGTCCCGTGCGATGTACGACCGGCTGAAAGAATGGGTTTTCGAGCGAGGTGGACGCCTGATGTACCTGGGCGGCAACGGACTGAACTGTGAAGTCGAGTTCTTGGATGCACATCGCATCGTCTATCAAAATACCCGCTGGAGCCACTCCGAACCGCAGTACGATGATCAAGGCAAGGAATGGGAAAGCCGGTTCGATAAACGGTACGAATCGGAAGCAAACTTGCTGGGTGTCGCCTTTACGTTCGCCGGCATTATGACCGGTGCGCCGTACCGAGTCGTCGACGATCAACACTGGTGCTTCGCCGGCACGGAACTCAAGAACGGTGATACGTTTGGCGAAAGAACGCTGCACCAACGGATTCCGGGCGGAGCGTCCGGACACGAAACCGACAAAATCTCGCCGCAGTCACCAGCCAACGCCCGCTTGTTGGCCAAAGGGATGAACCCGGATAACGGCGGCGCGGAAATCGTTCATTTCGAGACTCCCAGCGGGGGCGAGGTCTTTTCGGTCGGTTCAATCACCTGGCCCGCCTGCATCCTGGTGGACGATGCCGTCGCAAGAATCACCGCAAATGTGATTCGACGTTTCGCAGGTTCGCGTGCCGCCAGCGAGGAAGGGACGAACAACCCAACATGATTCACCACATTCGCTCCAGCACGCGTCATCTCGGTTCGCCCGTGCTGACGACGCCACGATTCGCGCCGCGGTCCATGTGCTTGATCCTCCCACGCAAAGCAACATTTTGGCCATGGAGGCGCCGATTTCGACGGGCAACCGGACTTATAGTCGCACTGAAAT
>JAUIHJ010000210.1 GCA_030432015.1 bacterium | reverse complement strand
GAATAAGCAGGATCGCGTGGTTGCGGTTCGGCAGTTGGTCCTTGCGAA
The DNA here is from genome assembly GCA_030432015.1 of bacterium. Taxonomy (GTDB): domain Bacteria; phylum Planctomycetota; class Planctomycetia; order Pirellulales; family Pirellulaceae; genus ARS98. The sequence goes on along the minus strand of JAUIHJ010000210.1, from coordinate 11,156 downwards.
TCGCCAGGCGGAGCAGTTGCTCCGCGGCCGCTCGAAGCCGCAGCACTTCGAGATCCGATAGGCCCACGGCCGGCGGGTCGTCGACCTGCATGTCGCGGATGCCGTCAAACGGATTGCCGCCGGCACACGGTCGGCGACGGTCAATCCAGCGGGCACCATGTCGCAAGGTGACCAGATTACGGTTGATGGTGACGGCCGCGTAGGGTTTGCCAGCATTGGCATCCTCCTGCAACCAGGCGACAAAGCCCCGAGTGATGCTCTTGGTCCAGCAATCGATTGCATCGGTGTGTAGTGCATGCGCGAAGTAATGCAGGAAGCGCCGGAGATCAGCCTCCTTGGCGGCGAACGTGTTGAGGGATCCGCCGAGCACGTCATGCTGCAGATAGGCATTGAACCAATCGACGATGCTGTCGTTTGCCGTGTCCGGCAACGTCACGGTTGCCCGCAGCTATCCTGTGGCTCGTAGAGTGCCAGTTGGTTGAGTTGGCTCGGACATGTCCTTACTTGGTTGGCCAAAATCTTATGTCACAAAGATCTGGGCGCTTTTGAATGGCCAAGCTTCCGGTTTGGTGCTGGCCAGGAGGTCATCTGTATTCCACAAGGTTCCCTATGTCACACAAACTCATTCCGCACAAGCGAAAAAGAACGAGCTGAGGGTGACTTGGCCGGTCGGGCACAGCACGGTCGCGGGACTGGGTCGGCGCCCATGAGGCCAGCGAAGTCCCGCGTTATCCGGTGCGACGAGTTAATGGCTGCAGATCACCGTCGCAATTGCAATCGCCGTCCAGAGTGGAGCGCGGGCAACGCAGGATTCGACCCGTGGGGCAACCAACTGACCTGAGAGGAATCCGGGACCACTAACCAGTCAAACTTGTGACTATTCTGTGGCTAAACAGGGACCAAATCATCGAAGAACACGATAAAGCATGGACGTGCGTACCGTATTTCTTCCGCCAATGAAAAAGCCTAACCTGTTTCCAGGTTAGGCTTTACTGAAGTGGTCGGGGCCGGGATCGAACCGGCGACACACGGATTTTCAGTCCGTTGCTCTACCAACTGAGCTACCCGACCAATTTCTACTGGATTGCCGAAAACAATTCGTTTTCGACCACCCGGCTTCCGCTTCTGACCCCGCTTCCACTTTTAACGTTGCCACCGATTGGCAATGTCATCGGTTCGAGCTGGGCCGTCACCCGCTGCACCATGGTACAACAGGGCGACACAACATGGTCGCTCGTCTTGAACCGAAGGTTCAGGCGACCAGCGAGCGACTATCGTACCAAATCCCCGTTTGGGGAAAAGAACCCCGCCCACGGAAAAAGCGGGTTGCCCCGTCATGGCGGATCCCAGGCGGAGGGAAGGTCCCGTGCTCGCTCTCGCGGGCAAAAATATTACTTCGGCATCGATTGGACTGGGCATGAGCAGAATGAGGTGCGGATCCCTTGATCCGATCCGGAGACTCGATTCGACCAAGATCAGGAGAACGCACGAAGCGCCCCAGAATCGTCACGTCGTCGAACCTGCCGGCGTGTTCGATACGCATGCGAACTCCCAGCAGTGCAACGACTTCGGTCTAAATCGACTTCCTTGACATTTCGAGATCGCCGCATTACTATCGGTGAAATCACCAATGCGCAGTTTCTCGTCGCAGTTTCTCCGTCTTGATTCGGTTGTTCCACCGAATTTCCAACCCACGTGACTGTTTAAGGATGGACCTGACGTGACTTCCGTACCAGATTCGATTCGCCGCCAACGACCGGTCGAAGTCGACATGCGCGTGTCTCGCTATGATCAGGTGGCGGGGATGTTGATCTCGCTGCTGATTCTGATCGGCTGCGCGGTCGGTATCATGTTCATCATCTGGTTGACCATGACGCTGGTCTTCAAACAGCGCGCCGTGCCGATCAAGCTGGTGGAGAACGCGGCTGGGCGCGGGGACAATCCTCCCGGATTTGAACGCGACATGCTGGCGCCAGGGATGGAAGAGATGCCCGAACTGGCCGAGCCCCAACTGGAAGCTGCGCTGGAGGCGGTTACCGACGCCGTCTCGTCGGTCGCCGCCTCGACCGACGTGTTAAACACGGCCTCATCCGTGACCAGCAAAGGCGAAGGGGGGCGTGGCGATAGTCGTCCGCCTGGTCCGGAAGGCGAAGGGGACAACATCATTCCGCGTTGGGAACGTTGGGAAGTTCGTTGGATTTCGTCGGGAATTCCTGCGTATGCGCGACAACTTGATTACTTCAAGATCGAGCTGGGCGCGGCGGGCGGTTCGGCAAAAATGGACTACGCCTCGAATTTGAGTGCCGGGACGCCGAAACGGCGGGACGGTCTCAGTAAAGATGAAAAGCGTCTCTTTATGACGTGGAAGGGTGGCACGCTGCAGCAGTTCGATAAGACGCTGTTGGGACGCGCCGGAATTGGTACCAACGGCCGAATTATGTTTCAGTTTTACCCGGAAGAGGTGGAAGACCGCCTGGCCTGGATTGAGAAGGTCAACGCGGACAAAGAGGGGCATCTCAGCGTCAAGGAATACCTCAAGACGATTTTTGGCGTTCGTGCCAACGGGCGCGAATACGAGTTCTATGTGGCGGAACAACGTTTCCGCCCCGCACCTCCCTAGGACTCGTCCGCAACGTACGCGGCTGGCAGGCACTGCAGATCGGGAAGCCTTAGCTTATCTATTTCCAATCGCCAGAGTTGCTCCACGCTTCCCGCGCAGTACCGCTCCACAGCAATATTGATCGATAGAACGAAGAGATTGCACGCATGGCTCAGCTAACTCAGATTGTCGGTGTCATTGTCTACCTGTTCATGGGCGCGATGGCCCTGTGGGGCGCATTCTGCTGTGTCATCGTCTGGTGGCGTGTGGCACAAAAACGCTTCAAGAATGAACGTGTCCAGGACGAGTTTTTGGATGGGCTGGAAGAACCTCTTGCCCAGGGTGATTTTGACGGGGCGGGCGAATTATGTGAAGGCGATCCCCGGGCGATTCCCCAATTGGCCATGCTGGCGATCTTAAATCGCAGCGTCGGATTCACGAAGGCCCGCCAGCTGGTCGAAGATCGCTTTCAACGCGACATTCTGGCCGACTTGGAACATCGGTTGACCTGGGTGCATACAATTATCAAGAGTGCTCCCATGGTCGGGCTGTTCGGTACGGTGACCGGCATGATGGGCGCCTTCGACAAGTTGGCGACGTCGGAAAACGTGAAGCCGGACGAACTGGCAGAGAACATCAGTTTTGCCCTTGTCACGACCGCCTGCGGTTTGGCGATCGCGATTCCGCTGATCATCGCCGTGGCGGCGGTGAACATTCGCATTCGGAAGATGGAGGAACTGACCGTCGCGGGAATCAACCGTTTTCTGGAGGCGTTCCAGGGTGCCTTGAAACTGGGCGGACGTAAGAAATAGCCACGATGGGTAGCCGACTATGGCCAGTGTAACGACAACTCCAATTCCGGAATTCGACGATGTGGACGAGCGGCCTGAACCGCTGGCGCCACGCGAAGCGTTGGAAGATACGGAAATGGATATCACGCCGATGATCGATATCACGTTTCTGCTGCTGATTTTCTTCATCGTCTCGTCGAAAATGGACCCTTCGTCCAATGTGCCGCTGCCACCGGCGGCCCGAGGCGTGGCCGTGCCGGTCAAAGCCTCGGTGATTATTTCCGTCGGCCCCGGCGACACCGCCGAATCCCCCGCTAAGGTTTACAAAGGGGATGGGATCAACCCGGAAAACGCCTTCCCTGACGGAGATCTCGAATCGCAAGAGGATGAGATCGCCGCCTATGTGGAGGACGCAATGCTGGAGAACCCAGAACTCATTTATGTCTTGATCAAGGCGTCCAAAGGGATCAAATACCGCGAGGTTGCGCGCGTTCAGGATGCAGTCAGTAAGCCGGAGTCTGTCAAGCAACTGCACATCGCCGTCGTGGAGATCCAATAGCCATGACTGTTTCCTTCAATTGCCCGGCCTGCCATGCCAAAGTCACCGGTTCGGATTATCTGGCGGGTCGGAAAGTGCGCTGCCCAGAATGTGACGAGATGGTCGTCATTCCTGCGGACGTGACATCCGAGTCCGACGAGCCAGACGGCGCCGGAACCGTTTATCTTGACCCGGCGGATGTGGCCGACCCTCGCAAGACGGTGATGTTGGAGTCAATCGACCTTGTCGAACCGGAACCGGCCGAGCTGTCCGAGGCGGATGTGGTGCCGGCGGTCGAAGCCGTGCAGCCGATTCCGGTGCCGCCCCCCCCCAAGAAGCCGAAAGACGAGGAAGAAGACGAGGGACCTCCCCCGTTTGTCACCGACCGTAAACTTGAAGACACGGAAATGGACATGACGCCGATGGTGGACGTGACCTTTTTGCTGTTGATCTTCTTCATGGTCACCGCCTCGTTCACACTGCAGAAGTCGATGGAGATTCCCCTGGCGAAGTCGGACCAGGCGAGCACCACCGTCAAAGAGGAAGAGGAAGACGAAGATCAGGAAGTGGTGACCGTGATCGTCGACGAGAATAACACGTACCAGGTGTCAACAATTGACTGGGAAGAAGAGGCGCCGAGCATCCAGGATTTGCATATCCAGTTGCGGTTAGCCCGTGAGGGCGACAGTACTGGCACGATTCCGACGACCCTGCGTGTCGAGGCGAACGGAGAGGCCCTGTACGAGGCTGTGGTGACGGCGCTGGATGCAGGGCCGGAAACAGGATTCTCCGATGTGCAACTGGTAACTGTCGAAACCGAATAAGATACAGGTCGAGTCGCTCTCGCACGCCATCGCGACGGGTCGGCCACACGGAAAGTTTTGCCTGAGACGATGCCCGATTTGTTTTGCTTCGTTCGGCCAGCATATCGTGCGGGCTGTGCAGATCATGGCGGAGCGTGATGGCAAGGGAAGGCCGGCCGTACAAGGCGCGACGACCGCGCCATTTTACCGCGATCGTCGCGTGCCGTGCCGCACGCGACACCGTACCACATTGAGAATTCACCTTTGCCGAGGAAGTAGCTGGGGATGTCCGCGAAAAAGCTAATTGAGCTGCTGGAAGAGAACGCGATGCTTGAGGACTCCGTGATTAAGGAGGTTCGAAAGCTGGTCGCGGACAGCAAGAACAAAGTGACTGCGGAGTCCGTTGCCAAGGCACTGGTCGACAAGGGGCATCTCACGAAATTTCAGGCGACCAAGCTGGTGGACAAGGTCACCGCGGATCGTGAAGCGAGCAAGGAAGCCCGCGCCAAGACCCGACGCCAGAAGCCGCAGGACGAAGAGACGCTGGGCTTTGTCGACGATGACGCGCCGACCAGCGACGGCACGTCCGATGACACCGACGAAGTGGTGATGTTAGAGGATGGGGGCAGCAACGAAGTGATCGGACTGACGCCCGTGGAAGATGCCGCCGGCGGCCTGACACCGGTGGGATCGCCACCTGCAGCAGCCCTCACGCCGTTGCCCGATCAAGGCTTAACGCCACTGTCGGATGACGGCCTGGCTCCGCTCGACGGTCTGGGCGGCGGCGCGGAACTCGATCCATTCGCTGCCGAACATCCCGCGCCCGGCCAGGCCGCTGGCCAACCGGGAACTGGACAACCTGCACCCGGCCAGCCCGGCAAAGTCAAGGGCCCGCGACACCGCTGGGATAGCAAGCTGATGCTCGGCGGCACGTTTGCCTTGATCCTGCTGTGCATCCTGGGCGTGGTGATCTGGTTGAGCGTCTCGACGGCGCCGGCGATCGACATGTGGGACCAGGCGATGGAGGACTATCGTTCCGAATCGTACGCCCAAGCGATGGATCGCTTTCAAGACTTGATCGACAAGTACCCGGAGGACGCCAACGCCAGCGAGGCCCGCGTCCGCATTAGTTTCTGCCTTATTCGCGCCGTCTTGGCGACGCCGGAAAAAGGGTTTGAACGAGCTAAAGAGCTACTGCCGCCGGTGGCGACGGAAAAGTCGTTTTCGATTGCACGGCCAGAATTGGCGCGGATGCTGCTGCAGATTCCGCAGGGCTTCATAACGAAGGCCAAGGCGGTCGAAAACATGGACGATAAGGAGAAGCTTGCCAATCAAGCCGATGCCAGCATGCAGGAATTGGTGCTGAATTCGACCTACGTTCCGACGTCGATCAAAGAGACCATTCGGCCCGAGATTCAGGAGACGACCGAGGATATCGCTCGTATCCGGCGGGATGTTAACCGGGACAAGGACCTGCGGAAAGCGATCGCAGAAATCGACGCGAAACTGCAGTCCAGTGATACTCAGGGCGCATTTGCTGCGTTTAAGGCCCTGATCAAGATCTACCCGGGGCTCGAGCGTGACGGCACCCTGCTGGACGCGGTCAAGCGAATTACAACGCTGGAAGGTGGGCTGGTGAACGTCACCACCGAGCCGATCGCCCCCTTGTCCGCCGCAGGCGACGGCGCTGCGGGGCACACGCGGATCGTATTGACGACGCGTCTTGGCGAGGGGTCGTCCCGTGTCGAAAATCGCGTTGCCGTCATGATGGCGGGGAGTTCCGTTTATGGTCTCGACGCGGGGACCGGCAAGGTGCTCTGGGACCGGGTCGTGGGGTATGGAAACCGGTTCCATCCTGTCCGCCTTTCCAAACAGCCGGATGCCGATGTCGTGCTGGTCGATGATCAGGAGCTGGTTCGGCTGAATGCCAAGACCGGGGAGGTCGTCTACCGAACGCCGGCAGGTGCAACCATCACGCATCCCAGCATTGCGGGTGACAAGATCTATGTTCCTGCGATCGATGGCCGGGTCTTGGAGGTGACCACCGAGACGGGCGCGTCGCCGCGCCATGTCACGATCCCCCAAACGCTTTCGACCGGCCCAGGCGTCGCCAGTAACCTTCCCTTGCTGTTTCAGCCCGGCGATCATTCGAATCTCTATGCGATCACCACGGATTCGCTGGCCTGTAAAGACGTCTACTATTTCGGTCACCGCAGCGGCACGATTGCCGTTCCGCCGATCGTTCTGATGGGGCACGTGTTCGTCGCCGAAAACGCCGGGGCAGATTTTTGCTTACTGCATATCCTTAAGATCGACACCGAAGGCGAGCGGTTGTTGCAAACGGCGCAGGAGCCAATCCGCTTGAAAGGGAACGTCATGGTCCCGCTGCAGGCGTATGGCAGTCGGCTGTTGGTCGCGACCGATCGATCGGATGTCCGCGTCTTCAATGTGAACGTTAACGCCGAAGAAAACCCGGTTGAACCGGCCGCGGTGAAGTCCGGCCAGTCCGACGAGACAATGATCTCGTACCCGCTCACCGATTCCGGCACGCTCTGGTTGGCTGACGATCGGCTCGCCAAATACGACATCCAGGTGACAACCAAGGACATCAATCTGCGTGAGAATGTGAGTGTCGGTGACGCCTTCATCGCACCGTTGCAAATGCATGGCGATCTACTGGTGTTCGCGCGGCGGAAGGGCGCGTCGGCCGGGGCGACCATTTCGGCAGTCAACATCGATCAGCCGCGTAAGTCGGTCTGGGAGACCAGCGTTGGCGTGCCGGCCGCACGTGTTGCAGTGGATCTGGCGAAGAAGCAAATCAGCGTCATCACTGCAGGGGGCGCGATGTTTAACATTGATCAGGACGCGGTTCGCAGCGGCTTGAACGATGAACCCGCGATGACCGCCCGTTCGACGACGGCCGTTCCTGCCGCATTTACGGACGTGATTGAACTCGACAAGGGAATGCTGGCGTTCTTCAATCCGGGTGACCCGAATCAGGTGTTGACGTACGATCCTGCCAAGACGAGCCGCCAGATCGACATCCAGCCACTTGATCTCAAGGGTGCTGCTGTCACCTGCACCCCGATCGCCTTTCAGAATGCGCTCCTGTTGCCGCTCGACCTGGGTGACATTCGCTTGATCGATCCCGCCACAGGCAAGGACGCCGTGCTGCAGTTCCAGCCGAAGCTGGCTCCTGGCGAGAAGTTGATCTGGTTGGGGCCAACCGCGATCGGTGAGAGCGGTGACGAGTTTGTCATCGCCAATAATCGCCGCGAGATTTATCGGATCGCGATCAAGGATACTCCCAAGCCCTATCTGGCAGAAGTTGCCGCGGGTCAGTTGGACGTTGACATCGCTTCGAACTTGGCCGCCGTCGGCGCGGTCGTCTACGCGGTCGTCCATACCAATGCCGGCGATGTGCTCAAGGCCATTTCGACGGCCGACCTGACTGCCGGCGACGACATCGATCTGCAGGGGACACGTGTGACGTGGGGCCCTCATCGCGTCGGCGATTCAGTCATGGTGGTAACTGATAATAAAGAACTGCGTTGTTTCCAGGCGGACGGTGCGGCGCGCTGGGAGCAACCGGCGGTTTCCCACGGCAAGCCAGCCGGCCTGCCGTTGGATGTTAATGGCAACTACGTATTTGCTAGCCAGGACGGCACGGTCTGGGTCGTCTCGGCTGCCACTGGCGAAGAAGTTGCCAAGACGGATCTGGGCGAACCGATTGGATCGGGCGCGGTGGCGTTCGGAACGCGGTTGCTGCTCTGTGGAAGCGATGGCGCGTTGCATGTCGTTCCTATGCCGGCCAAACCCTCGCCCTAGTCGAGGCATCAACAGAATGATGGTTGCGATGCAAGTTTCAAAGGCAATTTCGCTGATTCCCGTGGCCCCGCGGCCGTCGTGTGGGCGCGTGCGACGGCGCTGCGCCATCCGCGCGGCCACCACGCTGGCGACCGCAGTCGCACTGCTGGCCGTCGCGTCGCTGAACTCGGCCCCGGCGTTGGCTCAAGGCAATCCGGCCGCCGGAGGCGCTGCAGCGGGCGAGACCGCTGACGACGCGCCACCTCAGGCACCGGAAGTTCGGCTGCTGGAGAAGGACCCGTACGATTTAATCACGTTGGATGAAACCAACAAAAACGTGCAGCTCGAAGTTTACCCGGTCGTTTTCCCCGGTGGCAGGCCGCCTTCCCGGCCCGATCCCAACGCCAAGCTCAAATTTCGGCTGATCAAGGACGACAAGGAATATGAGGTTGCCTGGCGAAATATCTTGCGCTACGAGCCGTTTGATGTCTTGCTGTTGAAGGAGGCCGAGCGACTACGGGACGCGCCCGCGGATACCACCAATGCCGCGGAGAAACTCAAGCTCCAGCGCCTGACGCTTGACGAGGCTTTTGAATACTATCTGGCCTTGCAGACCAGCTATCCGTCAGTCCCGGGGCTCGCGAGGTCGCTGAATCAATACCTGTATCTCGATGCGGCAAACTTGACCCGCAGCCAGGATTTTCCGGCGGCTCTCGGTGTGCTGGAAGAACTTTATGATCGGGACAAAAATTTCAAATACAGTGCCGGCTCGCCCAGCGTCATGTCGGTGATGGGGTCGTTGCTTACAAAGATCCTGCAGCGGTACCAGCAGGCGGGCGACTACGGCTCCATGCGTCAGATCATCACCCGCGTGGCGACGAAATACCGTGCGGAGCGTCCTCCCGCGATCAATACGATGGCGGCTGTCTTGGCGAAATTGGCTGCCGAGAAGCGTGATGAGGCGCGTAAGCTGGTCGAGGCCAAGGAGTATCACGCCGCCATTGCCGCGTCCAAAAGGATGATGGAGATCTGGCCGCTGGTGACCGGCGCCAAGGAGTTGAACGACTGGATTGTCGAGCAGTTTCCGCAGGTCAACGTGGGAGTGATTCAGCCGGCCGCGTCGCACGATGCGCAGCGGCTTGAGAACTGGGGTGCCCGTCGAACAGGTATGTTGTTGCATCGGACGCTGGTCGAGTTCCGCGGGGCAGGGAACGAAGGCGGGCAATACTCGTTAAGCCTCGGCGCGATGCAGCGCAGCGACGACTATCGAAAGCTGACGCTCAACCTGAAGCAATTCTCCAACGAGGATGCGACGTTGATTACCGGTTACCAGGTCGCTCGACGTTTGCTGGACCTGGCCAATCCCAATTCGCCTCATTACAGCGCGGCCTGGGGGGGCGTCCTGCAGGCGGCGAATGTCAACGACGTGATGCAAGTTGAACTGCAATTGCGGCATCCGCACGTCTTGCCCGAGTCGTTGCTGCGGGTCCCGCTGGAGCCAATCAAAGATGCGACGGTCCCGACCGGCAACGGGTTATTTAAGGTCTCTAAGCGAGATGAGAATCGCGTCCATTTTCAGGTCAAGGGTTTCGAGCCCGGCCAACGGCTCGCGGAGCACACGTACGACGACACCCAGTTTGCCATGTCGGCCCTCCGGCGCGGGGATGTGGATGTGGTTGATCGTCTGTTTCCGGCCGACGCCGCCCGACTCGCTTCGGATCTTGGCCCGGACGATGAGATCGCGATCGAGCAGTACGCGTTGCCGACGATCCACATGCTGTTGATCAGTTCCGACAACCCATTCCTGGCGAACCGGGACTTTCGGCGGGCCCTGATTTTCGCCATTCATCGCGAGATGATCCTCAAACAGGAGTTGCTGGGAAATCGCGAGATTCCCGGCTGCCAGTTGATCAGCGGTCCGTTCGCGGCCGGCGTAGGTGATCGCGACCCGTTGGCCTATGCGTACGACATGACGATCGAACCGCGAGGATACTATCCCCGGCTGGCGAAGTTGCTGATGGTGGTCGCGCAGGGCGAGGTGGAGGGGATGGCGGAGAAGAAGAGCGAGCCCAAACCTGAACTCAAGCCGTTCGTGTTGGGCTACCCCGCTTACGAATCGGCCCGCCTCGCTTGCCAGGCGATTGCGGCTCACCTGAAGATCCTTGACGTTGACATCACACTCAAGGAATTCGCGCCCGGGGTGACGCGTGACCCCGACAACGAAGTCGATCTCACCTACGCCGAAGTGGCGATTTGGGAGCCACTGGTCGACGCCCGGCGGCTGCTCGGTCAGGAAGAGTTGCACGGCATCGACAGCGCCTATTTGAAGCATGCCTTGCGAACCCTGGATGCCGCCCAGACCTGGGGTGAAGTCCGAGACCGCTTGCTCGATCTGCACCGGACCGCTCACAACGAGGCTGCAGTGATTCCACTGTGGCAGATGGTCGATTCGTTCGCCTACCGGAAGCAGTTGCGGAATATCGTCGGCACAGAAGGCCCTCCTGTGTGGCTCTACCAGAATATCGGCCAATGGCGATTAAGCGCCAGTGGAAACGCGGAATGACGTTGTTACAGAAACTCAAATCGAACATGGTCCATTCATGCTGCTTGACGCTGCG
>JAUIHJ010000209.1 GCA_030432015.1 bacterium | reverse complement strand
TGTGTCGCGGCCGCGCACGCCGCCATTGAGGACGGCCAGTACAGCGAGACGTGGCGACTGCTAAAGATCCAGGCCGAAATGACAACGGGGCGTTACGAAGACGCGTTGGAGACGTTGGAAGCCGCCCTGGAACGCTACAAGACGAGCGTCAGGCTCCGTTGGCTCGGCAGCAAGGTGCTGCAGCATAACGGGCAGTCCGAGCGAGCTTCGGCGATGCTGGACGAGATCGACATCCTGACCGACGGCTACAGTTGGCGGTACAGCGATCCGGCAAGCCGAGTCGCCCTGGGACAGTACTATCTGTCACGCGGCGCCGACCCCAAGAAAGTCATTGATGGCGTTTACAACGCGGTGAAGAAACGTAATCCCAGCTACACCGAGGCCTATCTCGCGGCCGGCCAACTGGCGCTGGAGAAACACGATTTCCAGCTCGCCGCGGAAGAGTTTTCCACGGCGTTGAAACAGGACGCGAGTGACCCGGAGATCCACCTGGGGCTGGCCCGAGCTTTTGCGCCCAGCGATTCCGAAAAGGCGAACGAGCATCTGCAGACCGCCCTTACGCGCAACCCGCACCACATCGACGCGCTGTTGATGGTAATCGACCACCATATCGATGCCGAACGTTACGACGAGGCCGACATCGTCTTGCAAGAAGTGCTGGCGACCCACGTTCGCGAGCCTCGCGCGTGGGCGTATCTGGCCGTGTTGGCAAACCTTCGCGGCGATGGGGTTGGCGAACAGGCGCTGCGTCTGACGGGCCTCGCTCGGTGGCCAGAAAATCCCGACGTCGATTTCCTGATCGGCCAAAAATTGGCCCAGAAATATCGCTTTGCCGAAGCGGCCACCTACCAGCGCAACGTCCTGAAAGCAGCACCTGACCATATTCCAGCCAAATTCGAGCTCAGCCAGGCGCTGCTACGGTTAGGGCAGGAAGAAGAAGGCTTGCGGTTGGCCAATGAAGTGAACCAACAGGATGGCTATCACGTCGTCGCGCACAACCTGGTAACCCTGCAAGACAATCTCCGCCGCTTTGATACCCTCGAAGCCCCGGGCTTTATTGTCCGCATGGAGCCCCTTGAGGCCCAACTCTATGGCCAGCGTGTTTTGGACTTGTTGGTTCGAGCCAAAGAAACCCTGGGCGCAAAATATGATGTCGCCATCGATGAACCAATTTTGGTGGAGATCTTTCCACGGCAGGCCGATTTCGCCATCCGCACCTTTGGATTGCCGGGTGGCGATGGATTTCTCGGCGTCTGCTTCGGGCGTGTGATCACCGCCAACAGCCCCGCCTCGCGCGGAAATTCTCCCGCCAATTGGGAGTCCGTGCTGTGGCATGAATTCTGTCATGTCGTCACATTGGAGAAGACGCGTAACAAGATGCCCCGTTGGCTCAGTGAAGGGATCTCGGTCTACGAGGAACGTCAGGCCAACCCGAGTTGGGGTCAGACGATGATCCCCGTCTATCGCCGCATGATTCTGGGTGGTTCGTTGACGCCCGTGAGTCAACTGAGCGGCGCCTTTCTGCAACCTGAGTCGGCGATGCACTTGCAATTCGCCTACTTTGAATCCTCGCTGGTGGTCGAATTTCTGGTCCAGCACTATGGACTTGAAACGGTGCAACGGGTCCTGACTGACTTGGGCGCCGGAATGTCGATCAACGACTCGCTGACGCGATACGCCGGCTCCCTGGCGGAATTGGATCGCGAATTTGCGGAATTCGCGATCGAGCAGGCCGAGCAAATGGCGCCCCAGGCCGATTGGTCCGAGGCAGACCTGCCACGCAGCACCGATGTGGCCACCCTGCGAATTTGGAATGAAACGCACCCGCAGCACTTCGCCGGCCTGTCGCGGCTGGCCGCGGGCTTAATTGCGCAAGAGCGCTGGGAAGATGCCAAACCGCTGTTGCGCAAGGTGATTGCCCTGTTCCCGGATCATCACGAGCCAGGCAATGCCTATGCGATGCTCGCCAAGGTTCACCAGGAATTAGGCGAAACGAAAGAGGAGCGGTCGGTGTTAGAACAGTTAACGGCGTTGTCCGACGATGATATCGGTGCTTTGGAACGATTGATGGCTCTGTGCATCGACCAGGAAGACTGGACGGCCGCCTTGACTACCGCCGACCGGTTCCTGGGGATCAACCCGCTGATTGCCACCCCTCATCGCGTAATCGCCAACGCTGCGGAGAACCTGAACGACCGTCAACGGGCGATCACTGCCCTGCGGGCGTTGGTGGCGCTGGACCCGATCGACCCGGCAGACATCCATTTCCGACTTGCCCGGCATTTGACCGACCAGCAGGAGTTTGCGGCAGCTCGCCGAGAGGTTTTGCATTCCCTGGAAGAAGCCCCGCGGTTTCGGGCTGCCCATCGCCTGTTGCTGACTCTCTTGGAGAAAGGACCGCCAGCGAACCCTGATCCGACCCCGACCCCAGCGCCCGCGGCTGGGGACGATGCCGCGCCACCGGTCGAGGATGCGACAAAACCACAAGACGGCGCTGGCGCCAAGGAAGGCGCCAGGGCGAGCGAAGCAGCCGAGGCGAAGAAAGCTGCCGACCGCGACTCGACAGAGTCGACCGGAGCCGCCGCCCCCCCGCAACGAGCAGTCGCGTCACCACCACCCACGCCTGCGCCAACGCCGACAACTCCGCCGACAACCACTGCCGAATCGGACATCCAGCCATGACACGCACACGCCGCTTGTTGCTGCTAACGCTGCTCTTGCTCACGACGATCGCTGGCATCAGCCTGGGTCAGCGCTGGCGGAGGCGGACGTTTGACGTGGCCGACCCTGCAGATCGCAACGGGGTGCCGCTTTGGGAGTTGGACACCGAATTTAAGCAGGACACCTTTACCTTCGCCCGTGTGAAGTACACCTCGTACAACGACCGCGGCGACTGGGGCAAATGGAATGTGGACTATCCCGACAGCGACCTGAATTTCTCGTTTCGCTTACAGCAACTGACTTCGCTGCAAGTCGATCCGTTGGGAAAAATCGTCAAACTGACCGATCCAGAATTGTTCGACTACCCATTCATTTATGTGATCGAACCCGGCCAGATGTACCTCATGGAAGACGAGGTCATTGGATTGCGTCATTACCTGGAAAACGGCGGCTTTATGATGGTCGACGACTTTTGGGGGGAAGACGAGTGGTACCAGTTTTATACACAGTTCAAACGCGTTTTTCCCAATCGGGAACCGGTCGAGTTGCCGTTGGAGCACGAGATTTTTCATTGCGTGTACGACCTGGACGTCAAACCACAGGTGCCCAGCATTGGCGCTGCCCAGAGTGGCTTTCGCACCGAGCGCGCCGACGCTCAGCAAGCGTACTACAAAGCCGTCTACGACGATGATGGGCGCATGATGGCCATCATTTGTCACAACACCGATCTCGGCGATGGTTGGGAACGCGAGGGCGAAGACCCCTGGTACTTCAAGCAATTTTCGGAAAAGTACGCCTATCCCATGGGCATCAACATCGTTGTGTATGCCATGACGCACTAAGCATGCCTGGGACTCATTCAGAACGTCTCTGGCCCGTCGGGGCCGCGATTGGAGCAATCACGTGACAACGGATGTGGAAACCTTCGCCGATGAGAAAGAGATCGTCGAGCAATTGCAGGGCGCACGCGCCAGAATCGACGCGGAACTCTCCAAGGCGATCATTGGCCAACGCGACGTCATCGGCGAAGTGCTGATTAGCCTGTTCGCGGGAGGCCATTGTCTCTTGACCGGCGCGCCCGGGCTCGCCAAGACACTGCTGGTGCATTCGGTGGCCCAAATTTTTCATCTGAATTTTCGCCGCATTCAATTCACGCCGGACCTGATGCCGGCCGACATCACGGGGACTGACATCCTGGAGGAATCAGCCGATGGTCATCGACGAATGCAGTTCGTCAAAGGCCCCATCTTTGCCAACGTGATCCTGGCAGACGAAATCAACCGCACGCCTCCCAAGACGCAGGCCGCCCTGCTGGAAGCGATGCAAGAACATCAGGTCACCGCCGCCGGCGTACGCTACCCGCTGGACGAACCGTTCTTTGTGCTCGCCACACAAAACCCGATCGAAATGGAAGGGACGTATCCGCTTCCCGAGGCTCAACTGGATCGGTTCATGTTTAACATCCACGTCGATTACCTGCCCGAGGAGGACGAGGTCGCTGTGGTGACGCAGACCACGTCGCGCCGCGCCGAACCGATCGAGCCGCTGTTCACCGGCGAAGATGTCCGCCGCTTTCACGAAGTGGTGCGGCGGGTGCCGGTCGCCGAGGAATTAGTGCGGTATGCAGTTCGCCTGGCCGCCTCGAGCCGACCGGGCCAAGCCGAATCTCCCGACTTCGTCAACGAATGGGTCAGTTGGGGCGCCGGGTTGCGGGCGGCCCAGTTTCTGGTGCTCGGGGCCAAAGCGCGCGCGTTGCTCGAGGGACGCGTGCATGTCACCGTCGACGACATCCACGCACTGATCAAGCCCACATTCCGGCATCGCATTTTGGTCGGCTATCGTGCCGAGGCAGAAGGCGTGTCCGTTGAAGCCGTGATCGAGCGACTTATTGCCCATGTACCCGTGCCTGGAATCTGATGCCCGAACCGACCGATCCCATTCCTGAAACGGCCACGGCGTCGCTGGTCAATAAACGAGCGGGGCTGATTGACCCGTCCACCTTGATGCGCATCAAGAACATGGAACTGCGCGCCAAGGTCATCGTCCAGGGCTTTTTTAACGGCTTGCACCGTAGTCCGTACCATGGTTTCTCCGTTGAGTTCAGCGAGTATCGCCAATATTCGCCTGGCGACGACCTGCGGTATCTCGACTGGCGCCTCTACGCTCGCACCGATCGCTACTACATCAAGCGGTTTGAGGACGAGACGAATCTTCGCTGCTACCTGTTGCTGGACATGAGCCGATCGATGGGATTCGGTTCGCTGACCTACACCAAAGATGAATATGCCAAGACGACCGCAGCGACGATTGCCTATTTTCTCTCCCTCCAGAGAGATGCGGTTGGCCTGGTCACGTTTGACGAACGGATCGGCGAATACGTGCCGGCGCGTTTCCGCACGGGCCACCTGCACCGCCTGATGATGTGCTTGGAAAAAGCGCCCACGGGGACGGCAACACGCCTGGAGCCGCCCATCGAGCAAATCGCTTCAACGGTCACCAAACGTGGCCTGATTGTGCTGATTTCCGATCTGCTCGCGCCGATCGATACGCTGGAAACACAGCTGGGCTATTTACGGTCGCGAGGCCATGAAGTGGTGTTGTTGCGGATCTTGGATCCCGCCGAAGTCCACTTCGCGTTCGACGCCCCCTCGATGTTCGAGGATCTCGAATCGGGCCAGCACCTGTACGTCGACCCCGCGTCCGTTCGAGAATCGTATCTGAAGAAATTCACGACGCACGCGAACCAGATTCGACAGGCATGCAGTAACCTGGGCGTCGACTTCTATGAATTGACAACGGATCAGGCGCTCGAGATTGCCTTGTTTGATTTGCTGCACGCCAGAATGCGGCGAGGGCGAACGATTACGCGCCGAGGTCGAGGTGGTCGTGCCAGCACCAGTGGCTCGGTCTCCGAAGCCGCGTCACAAGGGAGCGGCCGATGAGTTTCCTCGTTCCCCTGTATGCATTCGGGATCGCATCAATCGCCTTGCCGCTGATCTTCCACTTGATACGGCGCACGCCGCGCGGTCGCTACGCTTTCAGCTCGTTGATGTTCCTCGCACCGTCGCCGCCACGGCTGACACGACGAAGCCGCATCGACAATTGGCTCCTACTGCTCTTGCGAGGATTGGCCCTCATCCTCTTGGCCTTGGCTTTTACCCGGCCGTTTCTCCGCGAGGCCGCGAACCTGTCCCTGGACTCGATCCGCGGTCGCCGCATCGCCATTGTCATCGACACCAGCGCTAGCATGCGCCGGGCTGACCTTTGGACGCAGGCACTGGAACAGGCCGGCGAGGTACTGACGAGCCTCGAGCCAGCGGACGATGTCGCCCTCTTTGCGTTCGATCGGCAATGCCGCCCACTGGTGGATTTTGACGAACAAGCCCTGGCTACCCGGGCCGGGAAAGCGGCTCTCGTCAAAGATCAACTTCAGGCCATGACGCCCAGTTGGTCGACGACCGACCTGGGCACGGCATTGGTCTCCGTTGCCGATGCCATCGATGTCGCCAACGACCGCCAGCAGAGCGACGCAGCAACCGAGATTGTTTTAATCAGCGACCTGGCGGAGGGGGCCTCGATTTCAGCCCTGCAGTCGTACGAGTGGCCGGAAGACATTCTGGTATCGGTCCGTCAGGTCACACCGCAGCTGGCAACCAATGCCTCCCTAAGGCTGTTGGAGAGCGAAGACGAGCGGGACGCGGACCCGCGCGTTCGGATTTTCAATGCCGCAGATTCCACGACCGATCAATTCTTCGTCGGCTGGGAGACCGGCACCTCGCGGACCGACGTGTCCGACGACATCGCGGTCACGGTACCACCGGGGCAAAGTCGCGTGATTCGTGTGCCGCGTCCCGACCAGGAAGGTCGCTTCGATCGCCTCACGCTGCGGGGCGATGATCATAGCTTTGACAATACCTACTACACGGTGCCGATCGAGAAACAATCACTTTCGGTTGTCTACGTGGGTGAGGATGCGGACGGAGATCCGGAGGGCTTGCGGTACTTCTTCGCAGCGGCGCTGGAAGGCATTCCACATTGCGAAGTCGCGCTGATCACCCGACGCACCGCGGAGAAACTCGACCTGGATCTGCCTCCAACACCTCGCTTGGTGGTGGTTGCGCAGCCGGTCACGGCCAACCAGATCAACGAGTTAAAACAGTACCTCGCGGCGGGTGGTTCTTGCCTGTTGGTCCCGACCAGTCGCGATTCGGCCGTCCAGTTGACCAGCTTCAACCCAACCGCCGAAGTGCTCGCCGAGCGACCCGCGCGTCGCGAGGGCGACTATGTGATGTTGAGCGAAATCGACTTTGCTCACCCCGTCTTTGCGGATTTTGCTTCCGCCGACTACAACGACTTTACGAAGATCCACTTTTGGAATCACTTCCGGTTCGCCCTCGGTACCGACGCGTCGACCAACGTCTTTGCAAGATTCGACGACGGCTACCCGGCACTTTGGGAGCAATCGGTTGGAACAGGAACGCTGTATGTGCTGGCCAGCGGTTGGCGACTCCGTGACAGCCAGTTGGCGCTATCGAGCCGCTTCGTCCCGCTCATCATGGGCATCATGGAACAGGCGGGGGGCGGACGGCGAAAATCTCCCAGCTTGACGGTGGATCAGTCGATCGAGTTACCGGCGGCAATTGACCCGGCCGAGGCACGCGTGACCAAACCGGACACGACGACCGTCGGTTTAGCCAGAGATGTCCGCCGATTCGACGGCACCGAGTCCCCCGGCGTGTATGAGATCACCACCATGACGCCCCCGTTTCGCTTCGCGGTGAACCTTGATCCCGGCGAAAGCAACACATCGCGGATGGACCCTGGTCAGTTGGAACAATATGGACTTCGGCTTGGCAAGCAGGCCACGCAGACCGAAGAGATCGAGCGCGAACGACAACTCCGCGACACGGAGCTTGAGAACCGCCAAAAGATCTGGAGGTGGCTGATCGCGGTCGTCATTTGCCTGGTAATCACGGAAACCTGGCTGGCGGGCCGTCGGCCTGTGACCACCGCGGGACAAACGGGAGACGGAACATGATCGAACGCAGACTGCAACGACAACTTGAAAAAGTCGCCGGACGCATTCGTCAGGTTCGCTTGCTGTTGACCTGGGCGATCGCCTGGCTTTCCGTGTCGGCACTGGCTGGGCTCGCGATGCTGGCCAGCAAGACCGTCGGTCTGCACTTCGAATATGCCGCTCCCATCCTCTTGGCCTTCGCCTTCATCGTGGCCGCCATCGGTGGCTGGTTCGCCTACCGGTCAGCCAGGGATTATCAAAAACTGGCGCAACGTGTCGAACAGGCCTTCCCTGATTTGCGCGCCAGCTTGCTCGCTGCAATCAACCAGCAGCCCCAGCGACCCGACGGCCAATTCGGCTTCATGCAGACGCGCGTCATCAACCAGGCGGTGCAACATGCGTACGCCAATGGTTGGGTCCGGGTCGTACCGGTGTGGCGCGTCGTCGCCGCGATGACGGCCAGCATGGCAAGCATGGTCCTGATGCTGGTGGTTCTGGTCGCCTTGGCGGCACTCGCTGCGCCCTCCCGGTCGTCGCTGACGAACTCGCCATCGGCTAGTCTCCATCCCAGCCTCGCGCCCGGGCAGGTCGTCATTGAACCAGGGTCGACCGAAATCGAGAAGGGAACGAGCCTGCTCGTCTTGGCTCGATTTGGTGGAAATTTGCCACCTGATACGATGCTGGTGATCCAGCGAGGTGACGGCAATGTCGTTTCGACGGCGATGTCCAAGAGCCTCGACGACCCCGTCTTTGGTGGTCGGATCGCGGAAGTCACCGCGCCGTTGTCGTATCACGTCGCGTACGGTAACGCAAAGTCGGACACGTACCAGATCACGGTGTTCGAGTTTCCCCGCCTCATGCAAGCCGACGCGCGACTGGTCTACCCGGGGTACACATCACGTGAACCGAAGTTGGTGCAGGACATTCGGCACGTCTCGGCCGTCGTGGGAACGGAATTGACCATCACCTGCCGCCTGAATAAGGAGGTCCGTTCGGCACGGCTGGTGCCGCGGAAGGGCGAAGCACGTGTATTGTCACGGATAAGCGATCCCCAAGGCGAGACGCCCGATGGTGCCACCACGCCGACGTGGAGCTATGCAACCACCTGGACACTGGAGGCATCACAACGCTTCACGCTGGAATTGGTCGACGCGCAGGGGCGCAAGAACAAGCAGCCGGCTGAGATCGTGGTCAACGCATTGCCAAACAAGCCGCCCGATTTGAAGCTTGTGATGCCCGCCCGTGATGTTCAAGTTTCTCCCTTGGAAGAACTCGACCTGAAGGCCAACGTATGGGACGACTACGGGGTTAACTCCATCGGCCTGACCTATGAAATGGCGGGTACCGAACCACAGGACGTCGTCTTGGCGGAAACGCTCGCCGGCCAACAGCGGCTCGATTTCGCACACACGGTTGGCTTTGAAACTCTCGAGGCGGAGCCGGATCAATTGCTGTCGTACCATTTCTGGGCCGAGGACACAGGCCCGGACGGCCAGCCGCGCCGCACCTTCAGCGACATGTACTTTGCCGAGGTGCGTCACTTCGAGGAGATCTTCCGGCAAGGACAACAACCGCCTGGCGAATCTCAACAGCAGCAACAGCAACAACAGCAGCAACAGTCGCAAAACGGCAACGAAGCGGAAAAATTGGCCGAGTTGCAAAAACAGATCATCAACGCCACATGGAAAATTGTCAGGCGAGAAACCAACACGGCTCCTTCCAGCGAGTTTCAAGGGGACGTCGATTTGGTCGAGCAATCCCAAGCTGCCGCCTTGGAGCAGACTGAGGCGTTGGCCGAAGAGCTGACGGATGCCCAGTCGCTGCAATACGTCGAAGATGTGCAAGTGCACATGCGCGAGGCCATCGCGCAGCTTGCCAGGGCCCAGGATGTGACCGAAGTGGAACCGCTTCGCCCAGCGTTGTCGTCGCAACGGCTCGCCTACCAGGCGCTCCTGAAACTGAGGGCGCGCGAGCATGAAGTCGTTCAATCATCGCAACAGCAGCAGTCACCATCACAATCCAGTTCGAGCAGCCAGTCACGAGCTCAGCAACAGTTACAACAATTGCAGCTCGACGATGACGAAAATCGGTATGAAACGCAGCGTGAGGCGCAGTCACAACAGGAGCAGCAAGATCAAGAGACGCAGCAAGTCTTGAATCGTCTGCGTGAACTCGCGCGCCGGCAGAACGATTTGAATGAACGACTCAAGGAAATCCAATCCGCCCTGGAGGCCGCGAAAACCGAGGAGGAACGCAAAGAACTCGAGCGGCAACTCAAACGGTTGCGTGAAGAAGAACAAAAGCTCGTACGAGACGCCGAAGAATTAGAGTCGCGTATGGAGCAACCGGAAAACCAGGAGCGGATGAGTGAATCACGCGAGCAACTGGCCGAAACGCGGGAGAATATGCGCGAGGCGTCTGAAGCCTTGGAGCAGGGTCAGGTCTCCCGCGCCATCACGTCGGGAACGCGGGCCGAACGTGAATTAGAAGATCTCCGCGACGAGTTTCGCAAACAGTCGTCTGACCGCTTTGCTGAAGAGATGCGGGACATGCGGGCCGAGGCACGCGCGCTGGATGAAAAGCAACAGGAACTCAGCGATCGATTGGACGAGCTTACCAATCCGCAGCCAACCAACAATTCGCTCCGGGACGATGGCGAGCGTGAGCGTATCGCCGAAGAACTCAGTCAGCAGACAGATCGATTGGGCGAATTGCTTGATCGAATGACCAACACCGTCATGGATGCGGAAGAGACGGAACCCCTGCTCGCCAACGAACTCTACGACACCGTGCGTAGAACGCAGCAAGCCGAGTTGTCGCGCGACCTGCAGGCTGCCGAACAGTCGCTGAAGCGCGGGCTCGTCGACGACGCTGCCCAGCGCGAGGAGGTTGCAGGCCAGGGGATTCAACAACTGAGGCAGGGCGTCGAGCGTGCGGCGGAACGTGTCGTTGGTAATGAAACCGAAGCATTACAACGAGCTCAAGAGCAACTTAATGACCTAACCGAAGAATTGAACAGCGAAGTTTCACGAGCCAGCGGCCAAGACGGCGACCCACAGGAAGCTCAACCAGGTCAACAACCAGGACAGCAACCGGGACAACAACCGGGACAACAACCAGGACAACAACCAGGACAGCAACCAGGACAGCAACCAGGACAACAACCAGGACAACAACCAGGACAACAACCAGGACAACAACCAGGACAACAACCAGGACAACAACCAGGACAACAACCAGGACAACAACCAGGACAGCAACCAGGACAGCAACCAGGTCAGCAACCAGGTCAGCAACCAGGTCAGCAACCAGGTCAGCAACCAGGACAGCAACCAGGACAGCAACCAGGACAACAACCGGGACAACAACCGGGACAACAACCGGGACAGCAGCCAGGACAGCAGCCGGGACAGCAACCGAGCGGTGGTCGTACCGGTTCGGGCGGTTTGGGCGGTCTTGACCGGTTGCTCGACCAGGGCGGACGGAGTCAAGGTCGAGAATTTTCTCCGATCGCCGGCGATGATTACCGCAACTGGACCGACC
>JAUIHJ010000208.1 GCA_030432015.1 bacterium | reverse complement strand
CCGTCCATCCGGATCGACAAGCACCACCTCCTGGCATTGTTCGGTGTCGGCCAGCGCCTGCAAATACGCCCCAACATGCGCGCCGGCAGCATGTGTTATAAGCCCAATTTTGATCCGATTGGCCATCGGGTGGATGCTCCGGTCACCATGGTCTGAAAACCACGACTATAGCGGCTTCGCGCGGCGGATGCGACGAACGGCTGGAGCAAAACTTGGATGCCGCATGCGGCGTCGCGGCAGGCCGCGGGGCAATTTCGAGGTGGGGAGCACCGCTTCGTCGCGGGTGTCGCAAGGTCCGGTGTCGCAACGTCCGCCGCCGCGCCCGCTGCGATCCCCCCGAGGACGTGCGACGGGTGTCGTGCAGGTGGGAATCGCAATCTGGAGTATTTTTCGTTAGATTCGTATTCCGACGGAATCCACATCCAGTCCATGCTACGCTGCATGGCGTACGTTAACGTTACCAATGCGCCTCCCGGCGAGGCAATCGCCCCTTCTTTGAACCGATTACCCTAAGGAATTCTACCGAACATGCAATGGACCACAGACGTGGGCTGGGTGAACGACACCATTAACATTCTGATCGCGCTGCTCTTGGTGGCGTTGAACGGTTTTTTTGTTGCCGCTGAGTTTGCGCTGGTCAAGGTACGGATTAGCCAAATTGATCAACTAATCGAAGCCAATCGTGCCTTTGCAAAGACCGCGCATTGGCTTGCCGTGCGGCTCGACAAGTCGTTGTCGGCCTGCCAGCTCGGCATCACCATGGCGTCGCTCGCATTGGGCTGGGTTGGCGAACCGGCGTTTGCCCATCTGATTCGTCCCGTCTTTCAATTCGTTGGTGTCGAATCCGAACAGCTGCTCCACGCCTTGGCGTTCGTCGTCGCCTTCAGTTTCATCACGGCCTTACACCTGGTTATCGGTGAACAGGCGCCGAAAATTTTTGCCATTCGCAAGCCGGACACGATGATCCTATGGTGCGCCGCGCCCATGAAGTTCTTTTATGTTGTGCTGTTCCCGTTCTTGGCAATTCTGAATATCACCACCGATTTTGTGCTGGCGCGGTTGGGCTTGGACGGAGGTTCCGATCATGCGGCACCTCACACCGAAGAAGAGATTCGGGCGTTGTTGCGTGAAGCGCATGTCCACGGTCATGTTACCGGCGCGGAACATTCGCTGATCAACGCCGTCTTTGAATTCGACGATATCATCTGCCGCCGCGTGATGGTGCCGCGCGGCGAGGTCGATGTGCTGGATGTAAATGACTCGTTCGCTGAATCCCTGAAAAAGGCGAAGGTTGGCAAGCACACGCGCTACCCCCTCTGCGATGGATCACTTGATCGCGTACTGGGCGTTGTTCACATCAAGGACCTGACAGGCATCGCGGCGGACTCGACCGAATTCGATTTGCAGCAGGTCATTCGTCCGCCGTGCAAAGTTCCCGAGCATATGCCCATCAGCCGTGTCTTGCGTCACTTCCAAAAGACCCACCAGTTGCTGGCGTTTGTCATCGACGAATACGGCACGATCATCGGCATTGTGACGTTGGAAAATGTCCTGGAGAAAATTGTCGGGCCTGTTGACGACGAATTCGATGTGGAACAACCCAACGTAACGGAAAAACGCCCCGGCGAGTTCGTTGTGCTGGGCAGCACGCCGATCTCCGAAGTCGAAGTGGCGTTGGACATGAATTTGGATGATGAAGATGTCGACACGGTGGCAGGCGTATTGATGTCGCGTGCTCAAAAGTTGCCCGAAGTTGGCGACAAGATCCGGTTTGAAGATGCGACCGCGGAGATTCTTGAAGTCAAGGGTGACCACGCCGAACTGATTCGTATCGTCACCAGCCCCCTCCCACCTGCTTCGTCCGGGGCAGCCAGGGAGATTGCCGAGGACAGTGGTTCGGATGCCCTGACCGGTGGAACGTAGGTCGCGTTTGAGGAATCGGGAGATTTGCAGTGAGCAATTGGATGTCGAGCGTCGACGGTACGGAAATCATGTCGAGGCTGGTGGACCTCGGTTCGGCGACATTCAAGAAGCGACACCCGGAAGTCGGTGCCAGACCTGGCACCCTCATGATCGCGGATGACGCGCCACCTCCCAAGATTCGAATGATCAGTTACGATGCGGGCGAGTGTCGCGAGCATGAGATCAGTGACGCTCAACAGCTTTCTGCGGCTTTGGATCCCGGCGATGTGACGTGGGTCGATGTCCAAGGATTTGGTGACGAAAACCTCATCAAGCAGATCGGCGAGATCTTTGCGATCCACCCGCTGGCGATGGAAGACATCGTCAACATGCCGCAACGCCCCAAAGCGGAAATGTATGGGGAGCAGGCCCTCATCATTACGCGGATGGTGCGTGTCTGCGAGTCGACTGGGATCGATATGGAACAGGTGACGTTGCTGCTCGGTAAGAACTGCGTTGTCACTTTCCAAGAGCGTTACGGTGACATTCTCGATCCGGTTCGCCAGCGGATTCGCCTGAAAACGAGCCGGCTGCGAAACAGCGGGCCGGGGTACCTCATGTACGTCATTGTCGACACGATCGTCGACGGTTACTACCCGGTCGTCGAGGCCATCGGCGATCACTTGGAACATTTGGAAGCCCTGGTCATGGACAACCCATCAACCCAGGCGCTCCGCGATCTGAATCGCACCAAGAATATGCTGGTCAACCTGCGCCGCGCGGTTTGGCCGCAACGGGAGGCCATCAATTCGTTGATTCGCGAAGAGAATGCCCTGATCACCGAGGACGTGCGCATCTTTCTCCGCGACACATATGACCATTGCGTGCAGACCGCCGAAGTCATTGAAATGTATCGGGAGATGGCGACGGGGCTGATGAACACCTACCTCTCTTCGGTGGCCAACCGAACCAATGACGTCATGAAAGTCTTGACGATCATGGCCAGCATCTTTATCCCGCTCACGTTCTTGGCCGGAATCTACGGAATGAACTTCGAGCACATGCCGGAATTGCACGTGCGGTGGGCCTACCCTGCGGTGTGGTTCACGATGCTGATCACGGCGTGTGGCATGATCGCGTTTTTCTGGAAGAAGGGCTGGCTCGGGGGCGGCAACTCCTCTGGGCACTGAACGTGGCCGCCTCGCCGACACCCAGGCGCCAATCGAATTTGGCTCGAAGCATCGCGCCCCAAGGGGCGATTTCGGGCAATTCCCCTCGCAATCTGGGCAATTGATCGAGGTCAGGCGAACTTGCTCTCGCCGATTCATTCTGCTACTCTCCGCCGCCCTTCTCGGTAGAAGCGCGTGCGAAGGCCGAGGCAACACGATTTGCGGACCCACTGTCTGGGCCCTGTTCGATTGCACCACGACCGGCGCCGCCGTGCCCCAAACACTGCCATTGAAACGCGAGGAATCTGATGCAAGGTTGGATTCGACTGATACTGTTCTGGGCCATCGCGACCAGTTCCAATGCCCTGCTCGCTCAGTTGCCGATTCTGAACCACGCCAACGGCGACGTCACGCCGACGTCCCAGGCAAATTCAACAGGCGCCGAGGCCAACCTTCCCACCTCGATGCCGACCAAACGCGAAGAGGTCGCAGAGAAACTTCGCGTCGCCCAGCGCACCCTGGAAACGGCCAAAGAGGCTTCCGAACAGGGTAATACGAAACCTCCCGAGCGGCTGAAACGAGAAGTCGAACTGCTCAAACAGCTTGAGGGGACCGTCGCCCAGCTTGAGGTGAACAAGACCGAATTCAACGACCTGCAGACGCGTCTCAGCGACCTGGTTTCCCAGTTGGAGGCGGTTCGCGCGAACGGACCTCCCGAGGAGCGTCCGTATTCCTTCCTGATGCTGGACCATCTGCGGGACGATCTGGCCTTTCGGCAGACCCGCACGGAAGCCGTCGACGTCGCAACGACCAGCGCCGTGGAAGGCGTCACCCGGGCCAAGGAGGCCCTGGAAGCGAAGCAGCAATCCTACCGCAGAGCCAAGGAGACCGAGCAAACCAACAGCGCCCAAGAAGATAAGAAGGCTGAGCTCGCAAACGCCACGAAACTTGCCGAAATTGATGTCCGAATCGCCACGGAGATGCTCGCAGTCAGGAAACAGGAAAGAGATAACCAGCAGCTTGCCAACGAACTACACAAACGGCACATCGAACTGCTGGAGGAGAAAGTCAAGTGGATCGCTCGGAGCGTCGTATTTTCCGAGCAGGATCTGCGAGACCAGATGATCGAGATTGACAAACAGGAAGAGGATCTCAAGAGCGAACTGTTGCTGGCAGAATCGAACCTGGAGTACAGCAAGAGCGAATGGTCACGTGTGCGCCAACAGCTTGACACCTCGATGGAGAAGAATGCAGAGCTTGCCGAGCAGGTCGAAGCCAAGCAGCTACGACGCAACTTTTATCAAACCCAAGTTTCCCTGCTCAATACACGCCTGAGCCGACGTCGGGCCAATCGAGAAATCTGGCAGCGGCGTTATCAGGTCATTCGCGAAGAGGCGGATACCGAAGAACTGATTAAATGGAGCGCCGATGCTCACAAACAATTGGATCAATTAGAGCGTGAGAAACGTGTCGAACAGATGCGAATCGACGAACTTCGTCAGGACCTGGTTCGGCTGGACAAAGAATCCCAGACCACCGGCGACGACGCGGGCCAGGTACGTCACTGGATTCAG
Source organism: bacterium (assembly GCA_030432015.1). Classification (GTDB taxonomy): domain Bacteria; phylum Planctomycetota; class Planctomycetia; order Pirellulales; family Pirellulaceae; genus ARS98. Next base: position 6,577 of record JAUIHJ010000208.1, on the reverse strand, counting down.
GAGCAACGTGAAACGCTCAGCCAATTGATTCAGACGCACGATGCCAACATTGTCAGCATCGAAGCGAGTCGCCGTCTGAGTGAGAAACTGGTCGCAGAGATCGAAGGCGATGTGATGAGTTGGTCGTTCGGCGATTGGGTCGACGGCCTGTGGTATTATACAAACGAAGCCCGCAACATCGAATTGATGACCGTTGACGACCATCCGCTGACCCTGGGCAAGGTGATTTTCGGAGTTCTCCTGGTCTTCTTCGGATTCGTGGTCGCCCGAATGCTCAGCCGCACACTCGGCCATCGCTTGCAAAGTGGACGGGTGCGCATGAATGAAAGCGGGGCCGCCGCAATTCAATCCCTGTCGTTCTACGTATTCCTGGTTTGTTTCACCCTGATCGCACTGCGATTTGTCAACGTCCCGCTAACGATGTTCACGTTTCTCGGCGGAGCCATTGCGATCGGCGTGGGCTTTGGCAGCCAGAACGTCTTGAACAACTTTATCAGCGGCCTGATTCTGCTGGCCGAGCGGCCGATCAAAGTCGGCGACCTGATTCAAATCGACCAACTCTTCGGCAATATCGAACACATCGGCGCGAGGAGCACCATCGTCCGGACGGGTAACAACCTGGACATCATCGTCCCGAACAGCACGTTCCTGGAGAATAACGTCGTCAACCTGACGCGTGGTGACGACAAATTGAGAACGCATGTCAGCGTTGGAATTGCTTACGGGTCGGCGACACGCGAAGCGGCCAAGCTAATGAAGCAAGCTGCCGTCGAACATGGTCGCATTCTCAACAGCCCCGAACCGTTCGTATGGTTTACCGATTTCGGCGACAACTCGCTGAACTTCGAAGTCCATTTCTGGGTCAAAGTGCGAAGCATTGCGGACCGGACGCGGATTGAAAGCGATGTGCGGTATCGCATCGACCAATTCTTTCGCGATGCTGGAATCACCATCGCGTTTCCGCAACGCGACATCCACTTCAATGCTTCCCGACCGATCCCGATCCAGCTACTTCAAGGCGACCAGTCGTTTGACGCGCGCAACGCCGGTGCCGCGTAACCGTTTGATCTCGCGCAGGGGCCAACTGGCTTGCGCTTCCGCCCCGTAATTTCCTCCCATCGACGAGCGACCTGCTAGGCAACGTTTCCTTGAGAAAGCATGGCAACTGACGTGACCACTGTGACGATTCGGCATTCGCCTCCATTGATGTCGCTCCTGCTAACGTTCCTATTGTCGGCGCCGGTTGCGTCGCAACAGTATCCCGTTCCGGATCTGCAAAATCGGACGGCCGTGCACAACGGTCCGATGGCGAGACCTCTCGGGCAAGGCACCGTGCCGCGAAGGTTTCCGGAAGGACTCTCCGGCGACGTGCCGCCCGCCGAACTAACGGCCGACCCGTTGACCGCGACCGGCGATCCGAGCATCGCTCAGGCAGCTTTCACGGAAGGCGACGCCGCCACCCAGACGACCAGCCTGCAAGCCAAAATCGAGGAAGCGGTCAAGGAAGTTACCGCGGCCACAACACTTGACGAAGCAGCCAAGAAGGAAACGCTCGAACGGCTCAAGAGCGCCACCGAGTGGCTGAAAACGGCAAAGGAAGCCGCCGACAAGCCGCTCCAATACCAGGCCGACATGCAGGCGGCTCCCAATGAGCTACTCGACGTCAAACAACGGCTTGCCTCGCCGCGGAGCGAGCCCAAGGTTTACCTCGATGAAGCGATGACGCTGAAGGAGATCGAACAGGCCGTTGCGGAAGCCGACGAGCGGTTTAAGCAGGCTAAAGAAACATTGGCCAAACGCGAGGAGACGATCAAACGCCGTAATACGCGAAAGACGGAGCTGACCAAACTCATCCCCGAGACGGAGAAGCTCTACGAAGAAGCCAAGAAGGCAATGGCAGCGGCGCACGATGCAACGTCGCTACAAGACACCGCGCGGCGGATGGAAGCCGAGGCCAGGCTTCAGGCGTTGGAACGCCAACGGGTCCTTTTTCCCCTGGAATCAAAACGCATTGATGCACTCGCAGAATTGGCACCACTGCAGCGCGACCACGCCAAACGCGAGGTCGAAACCCTGGAGAAGGAGGCTGCCAGCTGGAACAAGTTCCTGGTCGATTCGCGTAAACGCGACTCGGATCGCCAGGCTGCCTTAGCGCGGCGACAATTGCAGGACGCCGATCCCGCGCTGAAATCACTGGCAAAACGGAATGCTGAACTCGCCGACCGGCGGAAAGCCATTGTGGCATTGATTGAAGAGACCAGCCGTGAAGTCCAGCAAGCAAACGCCGCCATCGAAACAATCCGAGAAGACTACGAGAAGATGGAGGAGAGGGTTAAGAAGGCGGGTAATTCCACCACGGTCGGCCTGCTCTTGCGTCGTCAGCGCGATCAACTTCCCGGGCTGAAGGAGTGCCGTGATCGGTTGCGATTCGTCAACGCCGAAACGCCGCTCGTCCACCTGTCTCTGTTGAACCTGCAGGACGAAGAAGAACTATTGGACAAGCGTGATGCCGTCGCCGCCGGTGTCATCGCACGACTCGAGGGAGCGTCGCGCCAATATGACGACTCTTATTTCGTGCATATGGTCGAAGACTTGCTCATCACCAAGCAAGAACTCCTGACCACGCTGGCCGGCGACCATGACCAGTATCTTAAACTGCTGGGAGAATTAGAGGTTGCACAACAGGAGCTCATCTCCCTCACTCAGAAATCGCAGGCCTACATCGATGAGCGGGTCCTGTGGATTCGCAGCAGCGATCCCATCGGATTGGCGCACTTCGGCGAAGCGTGGGAAGAGCTTCACGAATTTGGTGCGCCGTCCCAATGGCTGGCCGTGCTGACGGCCGTCAAGGATCGTACGCTGCAACGTCCACTGTTGGCCGTGCTGGCATCGCTGGTCGTGCTGCTGATGCTGCTGTGCCGCCAACGTTTTCGCCGCCAGGTCAATCGGATCTGTGAGACCGACCCCGACGCGCTACAGGGACGATTCTCACCGACCATCGAGGCGATTGTTGCGGCCGCACTGGCAACCGCGTTCTGGCCGGGTTTAATGTGGCTAGTAGGCTGGCAACTTTTGACCATCGACGGCATGCCTCCCTTGGGAGTCGCCGCGGGATTCGGCATGCAGAGCGCGACGTACGTGTTTTGGTTGTGCCGGTTCGCCAGGCAACTTTGCCGCCGGAATGGGATTGCCGAGCGTCACTTTCAGTGGAGCGAAGAGAGTGTTGGACTGGCCCGACGCAACCTCTCCTGGTTGTCGGCCATTGGCATCCCTTGCATCTTCTTTCTTTCGGCCGTGACACATTATCGCGAGGGTCAATGGTCGTCCTTTCTGGGGCGCGTGGGGTTTCTCGTCGGGACGGCCGCGTTGGCCGCCTTCGCGCATGCGACGTTGCGCGTCCGCAAGAAAGATGTGGCCGCAGCGGTTGGCCAACCCACCAGCATCTGGATGTCTCAAATCAGAAACGGGGCGTACCTTGTTGGCATCGGAATCCCGATCGCACTCGCGATGCTGGTCGCGCTGGGCTACGACTATTCCGCACAACGTGTTGCGTTGCGGATGCAAGCAACATTGAGTGTTCTGTTGGCTGTCAGCCTCGCGCGGGCGGTCGCCATCCGCTGGCTGAACGTGCGCAAGGTTCGAGTGGAACGGGTCGCGCTGGCACTGCATGAATCTCAACCGGCCAACGACGAGAATCCTCCGTCCGGTGACATCGAACCTGCGGTCCACATTGATACCAGGGATTCCGAGCTGCGTTATTTGCTGCGTTACGTTGTGGCCGCCGCGTTTCTGGTGGGCGGCTACTTCGTCTGGTCGGATGTGGCACCCGCCCTGGGCATCCTGGACCAAGTGGTGATCTCGTCGAAGTCCGTCGAGACCAAACAGACGCTTACCGATGAAGACGGCACCGCCAAGGTAATCACAAGCTACGCCGACGAACGAACCACGTTGAAACACGCCATTCTCGCCTGCTTGCTCTTGGGGCTCGGCCTCGTCGTCGCTCGAAATATTCCCGCCCTGGTGGACGTCCTGGTGCTCGAACGGATGCCGATCGATATTGGCCAGCGCTATGCCGCCGGCATGATCTTACGGTATTCCTTGACCGTCGCCACGGTGATCATGACGTGCATCTCGGTCGGCCTGAGCTGGAGTAGCATTCAATGGCTTGCGGCTGCCATGACCGTGGGATTGGGATTCGGCCTTCAGGAGATCTTTGCCAATCTCGTTTCCGGTGTGATCATCTTGTTCGAGCGCCCGATCCGCGTCGGCGACCTCGTCACGGTGGGTGGCGTGGACGGACGCGTCACACGCATGCAGATTCGCGCCACGACGATCACCAGCTTCGACCGTCGTGAACTGATTATTCCCAACAAGAAATTCATTACCGAAGATGTGATGAATTGGACGTTATCGGATGACATCAACCGCATCGTCATTGAAGTGGGTGTGGCTTACGGCAGCGATACCGAACTGGCGCGCCAACTGCTGTTGAAGGTCGCCAGACGACAGCCGCACATCCTGACCGATCCGGAACCGCTTGCCACATTCGATCGATTCGCCGACAGCTCGCTCAATTTTACCTTGCGCTGCTTCTTACCCAATTTGGAGAATCGGCTGGCGGTCATTCACGAACTGCACACGGAAATCAACCGCGAGTTCAACGCCGCGAACATCGAGATCGCCTTCCCGCAGCAGGACCTGCACGTGCGAACCATTGATGCGCCCCTGCAAAGTCTGTTGCTGGGCATCAAGAGCCAAAAGGACGCTGCGTGATGCCGGAACCGCGCCGCAACCACAAACGGGGTGAACTAACTGGGCGCTTCACCTTCTTGCTCCTCTAATACCTCCTCGTGCTCGCTGACCGCTTCCTGATGAGCGGCATCGCCTCGCTGGCCCCGCCGTCTCTGGTCAAGCTCCTCGACACGGTGAATCGGGCCATACAGGACCACGGTATCGCCAACCTCGATCAAGGTTTCCGCGGTCGGAGCACCAAGGTAACTACCGTCGGCCCGCTGAATCCCGAGCACAAGCACACCTTCGGTCGGTAGTCGCAGATCAACCAACGTCTTGTTCGCCAACCAGTCGAGTCGTTCGACCAGCAACTCGGTCACCGCGTAGCCATCGCGTAGTTGCAACAGGGCCACGTAGTCGCGGACTTCCAGCCGCCCCCATCGTGTCAGGCCGTACGCAATGGCCCGGTTAAGATTGCGTTCGACCCAGCGGCTGGAACCTGCGATCCAAAGGACGACCAAGCCCAAGGTGAGCATCCCGACGTTCCACCACCAATTCTCCGCCTCGGTGGTTTTCATCAACGAGACCATCATCGTCGCCACGCCAGCCGCGATGCCGATGTTGCCCAGCAACATCAACACCATCACAATCTGCCGCCGGACAGGGTGCGTGGTAATCGATTCGGATTCGGTGGTCGTGTACCCAACGCCGCTGAATGCCGATCTGGCCTGGAAGCGGGCCATTTCGCGCGAAATCCCGGTCAACATCAGTGCCATCGCACCGATCCGCGTCACCAGCAATGACAGGGTAAGCGTTACCAATAATGACAAAATCGCGATCATAGACGACCCCTGCGGGGCACGACGGTCTAGGGACGACGCAACCAACGATGCCTGCCTGCGCGTGATCTGGCAGACACGGATGCCCTGCCATCCCGGTTCAGCGCGCAACCAACCTGGCGCGAACGGGATGACACGGTCCGGCCATCGTACTATGTACGGGGAATTCGCAACACCGACACGGTCTGGCCGGCTGCTGCCGGAACGGCCGCCAGGACGGTTCCATCCGGCGAGATGGCCAGCGTCTGAATGTACAAGCTCCCGCCCAGGTCGAATCGCCACTCCGCTTGATCTGTCTCCAGGTTCCACAGCGTCGCAAAACCGCGGCCACCGGAGATCACTCGCTGGCCATCCGGATCGAACGCGACGCTCCACTGCAATTCATGGCCTGCGTTAAACGTCTGGATCGACGTACCGTTGGTCGTGTCGAAAATCAGCACTTGGTATCCCGCCGTCACGGCCATCCTGCTGCCATCGTGGGAAAACGCTGCTGACAGCGCGGCCGTGTGTGGCAAATCGCTCGTCGCGGTAATCCTCGAACTTGCCAGATCGAAGTGAAGCAGCTTCCTTCCATCGGTCGCCATCGCCTCGGTTCCGGTTCGAGGCAAGTAGATCGCCAGGACCTTGCGCGACAGTCCATTGAGGAGTTGCAGTTCGGAACGATCATGCGACTGCCAGATCAACTTTCCGGCAGCCGATCCTGTCATCACCAGGGAAGAGGCCGAATCAACCTCAAGGCATGTCACACTCGCTTGGTGCGGCTCCATCGTTTGCCCATCAACGAGCACACCATCGTCGTCGATCGCCCAGCGATACACCGCACCGCTGGACCCCGCCGCCACCACCCCTTGTCCATCGGACGTAAACGCGACCTGCTCGACGGCATGAATCGCGTCGAGACTTTCCCGCGAGGAGAGGGTCTGCCCTGTTTGGACATCCAGAATCAGCAACGTTCGGTCCAATTTTCCGGCGGCCAGCCACGCGCCGTTGGGCGCGAACGCCAGCGA
>JAUIHJ010000207.1 GCA_030432015.1 bacterium | reverse complement strand
CGTGCCCGACGGTACCAAGATATTCGGAGATCTTGGATTTCAGATTTACGCCGCGGTGGTCGCTGCCTAGGGAAATTTGCATTGCCATCATTCTCCCGATTCGTTCGCCGCCGGAATGCCTGAAAAGTCAAGCTCAGTCATCCATGCTGCCAGTTGTTCGTCAATTTGGTCCGCGCAACGGCGGTAGAGTTCTGGTGGTCCGCCGATCGGGTCGCCGACATCGCGATTATCGCGGCAAACAAGTCGAATCCGCGGTTCGGCGTCTGGCCACTGGGACAGGATCGCCTCGCGGTGTCCGCGCGTCATGGTAAAGATGTGGTCGGCGAAGCGGACCAGGCGATCACCGAGCGGTTGGCTTTCGTGCGAGGAAAGGTCAAGGTTTCTTTCGCGCATCACGTCGACGGCCTCGCTGGCCGCCTGCCCCCCCATCATGGCTGCGATGCCGGCCGACATGATCATCACACCGCGATCTTCGAGGTCGCTGATTTCGCAGCCGAGTTGGTCGGCCACACGCCGCTGCAACATCATTTCCGCCATGGGGCTGCGGCAGGTGTTTCCCGTGCAAACGAATAAGACCATCATGCTGCTCAACCGTTTCAGCGTTGGTTCGTTGATCACGCCGGCGCGGAGAAATTCGACCCGATTGCCATCGACGCGAACGACGGATGACGGCTGGCCGAATTTCGCCTGCCCGTCGTCGATGACCAGGTCGATGTCATCCCCCAGCGACTTGACCACTTCCGCGGCAGTCATCGCATCGGGTTGGCTGGGACGATTCGCGCTGGTCAGGACGATCGGCCCGGCCGTTAACCGCAGCACGGCCAGCAGCAGTTGATGCGCTGGCACACGCATGCCAATCGTACCCTGCGGTGATACTGCCGCCTGGATGCTTGCCGGCAGTTGCTTGATCAGGCTGTCGGGATGTTCGTCCTTGAGGACGATCGTGATCGGGCCGGGCCAGCAGCGGCGGGCCAGGCGCTCAGCAACATTGGATAGCGCGGGGACGTAATCCAAGGCATCTTCCGCACTCTTGACCGCTAAGGTAAAAGCCTGTCCGTCCTGGCGATCCTTGATTTGCGTCAGTCTGGCGACGGCCGATTCGCTGAGGGCGCTGGCTGCCAATCCGTAGACGGTCTCGGTGGGGAATGCGACGAGCTTGCCTTCCGCCAGTGCTTGAACGGCCCGGTGGACGACATCGCGTGGGTCGTCGGCGCTGCGAAAATCAATTACCGGTGGAGCCATATTGAGTTTGAACGCCGAACTGTAAGTGGGTTTTGCTCGAGCTTGAAGGCCGCTCGACCGATATCGCCTGCGGAAGTGTCCTGAGTGGTCGTGGATGAAGTTTCAAAGACGTTGAGCGGGCTTCGCCGTCGGCCCTCCCAATACGACTGAACGCGCGAAAATAGTCCGTCGACGTGATGTTCGTAATCTCTGACTATAGCGGTCGTTGCGCGCTAAGGTCAAGCACCGGTTGCGAACGGATGACAACCGCCGTCACGTTTCATCAGACGCTCCCGGAAGGGGGTGACCGAGTGGCCAGCGATTCGCGAGGGGTGATGCCGAGTCGGAAGCCGCCAGACGCGGCCCTGTGGCGGCGAATCGGCATTGTCACCCGGTAGCGTGCCGACATCAGGTACCTTCCCGACCATGGCACGACCTGCCCCCCGCCGGTGCGTGGTCACCACAAAACGAGCTCGCGGCCCAACTTCTCAGGCTCAATATTGGCTAGAATGCAGGTGGAACCCCGGGGCGGTATCGAAATTCAAGGTGGATGGTGGCCGCTGATTCGCGGCAATTTTGGGAGTATCACCCGATGGCGACTCGATTTGTACTGGCCGTCCCGCTGGTCTGCGTCCTGATCGCGGCCTCAGGATGCGACGGATCCGGCGGCAGTTCGGGACATGTCGAGCAGGTCTGGGGTCGCCGCGGACTGTCGGATGGGCGGCTGCAGAAACCCCGGGCAATGGCGATCAACGCCCAAGACCAGCTCTACATTGTGGATACGACGGGGCGCATCCAGGCCTTTGATCGCGATGGCGAATTCCTTCATGGCTGGCGGACCCCCGAGATTTACGCGGGCAAGCCCTGTGGCTTGACATTTGACGGCGACGGCAATCTGCTCGTCGCGGACACCCATTATTTTCGGGTGCTTGTTTACTCCCCGTCGGGCGAATTACTGGAAGATCGGACGATTGGCGGCGTGTGTGGCCATGAGCCGGGCGAGTTCACCTTCGTAACGGACGTCGTGCGCGATTCGCAGGGCAACTACTTTGTCTGCGAATACGGCGATTTTGACCGCGTCCAAAAATTCAGTCCCGCTGGCGAGTTCATCCTGCAATGGGGGAGTCATGGCAGTGAGCCGGGCCAATTCGTGCAGCCTCGCACGCTGGCAATTGATGCGGAAGATCATGTTTGGGTCACTGACGCCTGCAACCACCGGATCCAAGTTTTTGACGCCAGCGGCGACAAGGCAGAACTGGTTCGGGTCTGGGGGACGCAGGGGCGCGAACCGGGCCAGCTACGCTACCCATACGGGATCGCGCTGGATGGCAAGGGTCACGTCTATGTTGCGGAGTTCGGCAACAGTCGCGTGCAGAAATTCACGCTCGAGGGCGAGTATGTTTCCCACTGGGGAATTCCTGGCCGCCAGGCGGGCGAATTGAATAAGCCGTGGGAGTTGGCCTTCGATTCGCAAGGTGCGCTGCATGTTCTGGATACCTATAATCATCGCGTGCAGCGAATTCGTATGTAGACGTGTGCGGCCCACAAAGGCGAATTGTGATTGGCCGTTGACGACATTTGATGGGATAGCAAGGATTCGTTCGGTACAATTGGGGCGGTCCCATCGGCCGTCGTCGCCACTATCTCGCGCAACCAAGTAAAACCCAAGGGACGCCGCAATGTCCAGTCTGGAAATTGGTTTCGACCAACCGTGGTATTTGTGCCTGCTCGCCCTGATCCCGCTGCTCTGGATATTCAGCTTTCGAAGCCTGGCCGGGTTGGGGAATGTTCGTCGCTTGGTGGCGATCGGCTTGCGCACCCTGGTTTTGGCGATGATCGTCTTCGCGCTGGCAGAAGTTCAACTGCTGCGGACCAGCGACAAGGTCACCGTAAATTATGTGCTCGATCAGTCGGAGAGTATTCCACTGGAGAAGCGGCAGGCGATGCTGGACTTTGTCATCAACGCGGTCCGCGACCATCGCAACGATGCCCGCGGTGACTTGGCGGGCGTGGTGGTCTTTGGACGGAACGCGACGATCGAGATTCCGCCGTTCGACGACGACATTCTGGTGCTGGGGGGACTCGAGTCGCATGTCAACCTGCGGTCCGACGCCACGAACCTCTCGGCCGCACTCAAACTGGCGCAGGCCTCATTCGCCGAAGGGTCCTCGAAGCGAATCGTGATTGTCACCGATGGCAACGAAAACCTGGGGGATGCTCGGGCGATTGCCTCCTCGTTGGCGGAGGACGGCATCGGCATCGACGTTGTTCCGGTGAAGTTAACGACGCGGTCCGAGGTTGCCGTCGAACGGGTCATGATGCCCGCGGATATTCGCCGCGGCCAGCCGATGGAAACGCGCGTGGTCTTGAACAATTTCTCGGAGCAAACCGTTGCAGGACGCGTGAAGTTTACGCGGAAAGTCGGCTTGCACGACGAGTTCCTCGGCGAAGTCGATGTTGAACTTGAACCAGGTAAGAAAGTCCTGAGCTTCGCGGACAAGATCGACGATCCCGGTGCCTACACCTACCAGGCGGACTTCATTCCCAATGATTCGCAAGACGATTTGATGACCCAGAACAATCGGGCAACCGCGTTCACCCACGTCCGAGGGAAAGGCAGCGTCCTGCTGATCGAGGATTGGCAGAACCCGGGTGAATTCGATTACATGGTCGACCGGTTGCGGGCGAATGACATCGAAGTGGACGTGATGCCGAGCGATGGGTTGTATTCGAGCTTGGCCGAGTTGCAAGCCTACGATTCGGTCATTCTTGCCAATGTTCCACGCAGCAGCGGTGACGACGCGCAATCGGTGGCCAGTTTCAGCGACCAGCAGATTGATATGCTGGTCCGGAATACCGAGCAGATGGGATGCGGGTTGCTGATGCTGGGCGGACCGAATAGCTTCGGCGTCGGTGGCTGGTCGAATACTGAGCTTGAGAAGGCGATGCCGGTCGATTTTCAGATCAAGAATGCCAAGATCAAAGCCGTCGGCGCGGTTGCCATGATGATGCATGCGTCCGAATTGGCAGAAGGCAATCATTGGCAAAAGAAGGTTGCAGAGAAGGCGATCACGGCGCTCGGGCCGATGGACTATTGTGGCCTGATCCATTGGGAGGGGGACGACCGCTGGTTGTGGGGCGAACCGCAGGGGATCATTCAGGTTGGCAACCGGCGAAAAATGATGTTGGCCAGGTTGGGCCGCATGCAGCCGGGAGACATGCCCGAATTCGAACCGGGCATGAAGAAGATGCTGGCCTCGTTCCAACGTGTCAAAGCATCGGTCAAGCTGATGATCGTGATCTCCGACGGCGATCCGTCACCGCCCACCAACAGCACCTTATCCCGCTTCAAGAAAGCGGGAATCGAGGTGACTGCCGTGGCCGTCGGCACGCATGGGCCGGCCGGCCATAAGACACTGCAGAAGGTCGCCAATGCCACCGGCGGACGTTACTACGTGGTTAAGGATCCACGCGCCCTGCCTAAGATCTACGTCAGTGAAGTGCGTCGCGTGGCGCGCCCCCTGATCTTTGAGCCCGATTCACCCGTGCAGCCGCAGATTACCTACCCACACGAAATCCTGCAGGGAATTGATGGCACGCTGCCGCCAATTTCGGGTTTCGTCATGACGACCTTGAAAGAGAACCCGCTGGTCGAGGTGGCTGCGATTTCTCCGCTGCCCAAGGACGAGAAGAACTCGACCATTCTCGCCTCCTGGACATACGGCCTGGGGCGCACCGCGGTGTTGACGACCGATGCCGGCCAGCGCTGGGCGTTATGGAAGGACTGGGAGAACTACGACAAGTTCTTTTCGCAATTGGTCCGCTGGTCCATGCGCCCCGTCAATGACACGGGGAAGTTTTCGATCGCCACGGACGTCAAGGACGGTAAGGTCCGGGCCGTGATCACGGCCCTGGATAAGAATGATGATTTTCTGAATTTCCTGAACATGGCTGGTTCGGCCACGAGCCCCGACCTTGATTCATTCGACATTCGCATCGAACAGGTTGCCCCAGGGCGCTATGTCGCCGAATTCGAAGCGGACCAGGACGGCAATTACTTTCTGACGGTTAGTCCTGGACCTGGCTACGCGCCCCTCCGGGCAGGCGTGAACGTTCCGTATTCCTCCGAGTTTCGTGATCGCGAAACCAATATGGCGCTGCTCAACGCCCTGGCTCGCTTGAAGCCCAAAGATGGCCAAGAGGGGGTTTTGATTGACGGCGAACTCGACCCCAGTAATTTTGGTTCGCTGCTGGCCGTCAACTCATTTCGGAGCGACTTGGCCCCGGCGGTTGATTCCCAGGATGTCTGGCCGTTATTTCTGGTGCTGACTGCCTGCCTGTTCTTTGCGGATATTTTTGTCCGCCGCGTGACGGTCAACTTCGACTGGGTGCCGGCGCTTGCCCTGAGCATTCGCAACAGGATCTGGCATGTGCGCGTCGAGCAGAAAGTTGATGAAGTCTTGGACCGGTTGCGGAGCAGCAAGGCCGAGGTTTCAGGTCAGATTGACGAGCGACGTGCGGCGACGCGGTTTGAACCGAGCCATGACGAACAGGAGGGCGGCGTGGCGCGGTCGCTGGAAGATGTGCTTGAGGATGCCACGCCTTCCACTGGTCGACCCGACAGTGCCAATCGGCCGAGTTCGCAGATGACGCCCGATGGTGTCGACGAGGAATCGTATACGAGCCGGCTGTTGAAAGCCAAAAAACAAGCTTGGAAAGACCGCCAAGATTAACGGCCGCACGGCGAAGACGGATTGGTCCGTGTTGTGCCGGACTTTCGAGCAACTGCGCAACGCGGGGCCAACGCGCCACGTAGGGCGACTTGACGCAGGCGTGCGCAGCTTGGTCGTAAATTCGCGAAACATCAATTCGGTCCGCCTTCCGCACGCGTACCCGGTCTCTTGATTTCCCCATCTGGAAGTGGTTAATTACAGGCTCTCACGTATCGGATTAGCTCGCGCTGCTGAACTTTGCGCGTCAGCCGCCGTTCGGCCCCCTCTCAGCGATTCATACGAGCGGCATTTAAACTCGGTAAGGAGCGTTCATGAGTACCCAGGCTTCGATGGAAAACCAGGCGGAAGAATTCCGCACACGATATACGGCGGTGCAGGAGCAGATTGGGAAAGTCATCGTCGGCCACGAAGAGATCGTGCATGGGGTGCTGACCTGCTTATTCGTCGGCGGCCACTGTCTGCTCGAGGGCGTACCGGGGCTGGGGAAGACGCTGCTGGTGCGCACGCTGGCCGAAGCCCTGCACTTGGAGTTCGACCGAGTTCAGTTCACGCCGGACCTGATGCCTGCGGATATTCTGGGTACCAATATGGTCATGGAGACGCCGGACGGGAAGCGGATTTTTGAATTCCAAAAAGGGCCGATTTTTACACAGATTTGTCTCGCGGATGAAATCAATCGCGCGACGCCCAAGACCCAGTCGGCCATGTTGGAGACGATGCAGGAAGGGACCGTCACGATCGGTGGCGACCGGCACCTGTTGGACAAGCCATTCTTTGTCCTGGCCACGCAAAACCCCATCGAGCAGGAGGGGACGTATCCGCTTCCCGAGGCCCAATTGGACCGTTTCTTTTTCAAGTTGGTGGTCGGGTACTCCAGTCGTGATCAACTTTCGACCATTCTCGATCGTACGACGGCGGGCGAACATGTCGTTCCAGAGCGTGTGATGGATGGAGCGGAGATCGTGAAATGGCAGCAATTGATCCGGGACGTAATCCTGGCCAAGCATGTGCAAGACTATGTCGTTCGGTTGACGTTGGCGACCCACCCCGACGGCCCGTACGCCTTGCCGGTAACGAATAAGTTTCTGCGGTGGGGCAGCAGTCCCCGCGGCGCGCAAACGCTCGCCTTGGCCGCGAAGGTGCGAGCCTTGTTGGAAGGCCGCTTTAATGTCAGCTTTGAGGACGTTCGGCGCGTCTATTTGCCGGCCATGCGGCACCGGGTAATCCTCAACTTTGAAGCGCAGGCAGAGGGAACCGAGGCGGACGAAGTGCTGCTGGAGATTCTGGAGAAACTGCCAGAAAAAGCTGAGAGTACCCCCGTCGCCGCTGTTGTTGCCGAGTCAACCTGATGCCACCTTCCGCCACGGATTCGCCACTCCTGAGCCCGCAAATGCTGGCTCAGCTTGAACGTCTTGAACTTGTCAGTCGGAAGATCTTTCGCGGGCGACTCAAGGGCGAGCGTCGCAGCCGGCGTAAGGGGCAGAGTGTCGAGTTCGCCGACTTTCGCAATTATGTGCAAGGGGACGATCTCCGCTTCGTCGACTGGAATCTGTATGCACGGCTCGACAAACTCTTTCTGAAGTTGTTCCTGGAAGAAGAGGATCTGCACTTCTATACGCTGATCGACACCAGTGCTTCGATGACGTTTGGCGACCCTTCCAAGCTACAGCATGCCAAACAACTCGCTGCGGCACTCGGCTTTATCGGGCTGTGCCGGGCCGACCGCGTCAAGATCGAAACGCTCGGCACGTCACTTGCCAAACCCGGGCCGACGTTGCGTGGCCGGGCCAGCTTATGGCGGATGCTCGAATATCTCGACGGGATCGACGAACCGAGCAACGTCCCGCTTGCCAAAGGCGTCAAGGACTTCTGTTTACGGAATTCAGGGCAGGGCATCCTGGTACTGATTACCGACCTGATGGACAAGGCCGGGTATGAATCAGCGCTGCGATTCCTGCTGGCGCGGCAGATGGATGTCTACGTCGTACAGGTCCTCTCCCCTGAGGAGATGAAGCCGGACCTCAAAGGCGATCTGCGACTCGTCGATTGCGAAGATCAGGACGTCGCGGAAATCACTGTCAGCCGGCCGTTGCTGGATCGATATCAAAAAACACTGGCGGCGTTCATTGATGGGGCGCGCGACTATTGTACGCGTCGGGGCATGAATTATCTCATGACCACCACCGATACGCCGGTGGACACGTTGGTCTTGAATTATCTCCGCCAGCGAGGGCTTGTGCGGTGAATCTAATCAACGCACTCAGCCCTTTGCAGTGGGCCTTGCTACTGGCGGTGCCACCGGCGATCCTGTCGCTCTATTTCTTGAAGCTGAAGCGCCATCCGATCGAAGTGCCTAGCACCTACTTGTGGAGCCGCACAATCGAGGATCTGCACGTCAACTCGATCTGGCAAAAGCTGCGTCAAAGCCTGCTGTTGTTTCTGCAGATCCTGGTGGTCGTGCTGGCCATCCTGGCCTGCCTCCGACCAGGCTTCCGCGGGACCGAATTGATTGGCGACCGGTTCATTTTCTTGATCGACAATTCAGCCAGCATGAGTGCCACAGACCTGGGACGCACCCGGCTCAGTGTGGCTCAGGAACGGGTGCTCGACCTGATCAATCAGATGAAGTCGAGCGATGTGGCGATGGTGATCAGCTTCTCCGATGTCCAACGCGTCGAGCAGTCATTCACTCACAGCCGCAGCCAGTTGCGTCAGCGCGTCAACCGGATTCAGCCGACGCAGCGAAGGACCGACTTAAGTGATGCCCTGCGTGCCGCGTCCGGGTTGGCCAATCCGGGACGGACCAGCGAGGCGGGCACCAACGATTATCAAGTTGCCGAGGCAATGCCGGCGACATTGTATATTTACAGCGATGGAGGTGTGCCGACCGTCCCGGACTTTTCACTTGGCAATCTCGAACCCGTCTACATCCCCATTGGCGAAACGGCACCGGAAAACGTCGGTATCGTCTCCTTCAGCACCGAGCAAAACCAAGAGAAGCCCTCGCAAATGCAAGCTTACGCGAGGCTCGAAAACAGCGGTACCGAGGCGGTCACCGTCGAAGTCGAGTTGACGCTCGATGGCGAGTTTCTGGATGCCGCGAATGTCGACATCCCAGGCCGCTCGGTTCGCACGATTAGTGCGCAGGAGAATGCGTCAACGAACGAGGATGAAGGTAGCGGCGAGGCAGATGATGGCGAAGCCGGCGGTGGCATGCGGGAAGATAATTTGCCGGGCGCCGCTGGAGTGCAATTCGATTTGGACCATCCGGGACACGCGGTACTAAAACTGGCGATCAAGGAACAGGATGATTTCGCCTTGGACAATACGGCCTATTCGGTCGTCAACAGTCCGCGGCAGGCGAACGTGTTGGTGGTGACGCCGGGCAATGAATCATTGGAATTGGCGTTGTCCACAAGTGAGGCGGCGCGCATCGCCACCGTGAAGATTGAACCACCAAGTCTCTTGGCGACGAAAGAACACCTGGCGGATGCCGAGGCGGGGATCTTCGATCTTATTATCTATGACCAGTGCGTCCCCACGGTGATGCCCGCCGCGAACACCATGATCATTGGCGGCGTGCCACCAGTCGACGGCTGGTCCAAAGGTGAGGTCGCCAGTCGCCCCGTGATCATTGACACCGACCCCGCCCACCCGCTGACTCAGTTGGTGCAGATGGGCGACGTCAAATACAATTACGACGGATTTCCGGTCACCGGTCCGCCCGGCGCGTCAACCTTGATGGATGCCCAGATCGGACCGTTGCTGGTGATTGGGCAGCGTGCCGGATTCGAAGACGTCGCTTTGGGGATGGACATCGTCGGCAAGTATTCCGATGGCAATGTGGGGCCTAAAAC
Source organism: bacterium (assembly GCA_030432015.1). GTDB lineage: Bacteria > Planctomycetota > Planctomycetia > Pirellulales > Pirellulaceae > ARS98. The sequence goes on along the minus strand of JAUIHJ010000207.1, from coordinate 1,440 downwards.
CGAATGGCCTATTCGCCGCAGTTTTCCCGTGTTTGTCATGAACGCCCTGCGTTACCTGGGGGGCGCACGGACTTCGTATTCGACCGAGAGTCAGCAGCCTGGGACGGCAGTCAAGATCCGCTCGAGCTTGCCGGTTGACCAGGTCCACGTCACCTCGCCGACAGGCGACGTCACCACGCTCGATCGCGAAGCCCAGAACACGTTTGTCTACAGTGCAACCGATACCGTCGGCGTGTACGACACGCGCGAAGGACGGGCACGCGAAGTTGCACAGCGTTTCGCGGTGAACATGTTCAGTAGCCGAGAAAGCGACCTTCGGCCGCGCACGGAGGTCGTCCTTGGGTATGAAACGGTCGAGGGCCAATCGGCTTCCGAGCCGGCGCGCAAAGAGCTATGGAAATGGCTCCTGCTCATCGCACTCGGCGTCTTGGTTTTCGAGTGGTACGTCTACAACCGGCGTGTCTATCTGTAGCAGCCCGCCCGGCCGACTCGCTGATCCACTGGCTCGACACGATCGGCCCCGCCAATGACGCCTCGGATCCAACCGCCGCGGTTGACCGATCCTCATGCCGCAACGAAACTGAAGTGGCCAGGGTGGAGATTCCGCCAGTCGCACGCGAGCCGCCAGGTTTCCTTGACGATGACGACCATGCCCATCAAGTTTAAATGTCAATGCGGCACCAAGCTGGTCGTTTCCACACGTTTCGCGGGAAAACGGGTTAAGTGTCCCAAGTGTGCGATATCGATCGAAGTTCCTGCCGCGATGGAAGAAGTGGACGCCCCGCCGCGGCGACCCGTGCCTCCGCAACCACCACCCAAGGTGGCCGCCAGCAGGGCGGCGAAGAAGGCAAGCACGCGTCTGGACGTGCCGGCGAGTCCGCCTGTCGCGGCGCGATCTTCGAACTCTTCGACGACCATAAAGGAGTCGGTTCCGCCCGCTGCACCGCCTCGTGGAGAGGATCGTCTGCAGCGTGCCAACCATAAAGAAACGACCGACGTTGCCAAGCCTCCCAAGCCTCAGGCGCCGCCAACGCCGCCTGTGCAAGGCCAGGCGAAGCCACCTTCGCTGAGTCCTCCAGTCGATCCACCAAGACTCGTTTCGGGTCAACCCATTCCGCGGTCCTCGGATGGTCGGCCCGAAGTGTCAGCGCCCAAGGAGCAGGGCGCGCGTCAAGAGAGAACCGAGAAGGCGACGTCCCTGCCGGACACCCCACCCGCCGCGCCGGTCGTTCCTCAGCACGGCAAGAGTATCGTCGACGCAATCCCGACCAGCGATGGTGATTTGACGAAGCCACCACCCGTGACGCCGCTCGGCGCCGTCGAGAAATCAGATCCACAGGAAGGTGATCGACCGCAAGTCCGGCCATCCCAATCACTGTCGCCGGATTCTCAGGCGTCGCAAGCCACGCCGCCGCAAGCCAAGCCTCTCATGTCGAATCC
>JAUIHJ010000206.1 GCA_030432015.1 bacterium | reverse complement strand
CCGTTGGTTCGCCTGGAGCCGGCGAACTCACTGGTCCGCGTTGTCGAGGAGCATGTCAGCGGCAACAATCTTTCCTTGCTCGGGGCACCTCCGCAAGTTCCTGTCTTCTTCGATCAGAACAGTGCCGTCGAATACAAACTCGGCGACGTGACGCTGTACGCGCTGCAAGATTCAGGTGTCGACCAGGAACGGCTGGTGGTGGTCAATGCCTTCAGTGGTGCCCAGACGAATACCGTCGGAATCGTCGGCGCGAATGTGGATGACATCACCTTGCATCCAACCCAGGGCATGCTGTACGGGTATAGCTCGATTGAAGGGCAGAATGTATCCGACGCGAATACGGGCAATTACCATCAAATCGATCCACGGCGAACCACGACGCAATCGCTGAGCGTCAACCTGGGTGACGACGGAATTGAGACGTACAACGATGATCCCATGAACCCGGGGACCGCCATTCGCAGCAACAACGGCGCAGGTGTCGGCATTCGTTTCGATGCGATCGCGATCGGCGATGAAGCTCGGCGAGCTTCGGTTGCGGGTTTTGCGATTGGATCACGTTTCGGCGGAAATGGTGTCCTGGATACGCGCAACCTGCTCTATGAATTCGCGCCGGACACGGGGGTCGCTTTCAGCAACAACCCTCCTGGAAACCGGACCGGCAGCACCGGCGCCAACCCGCTGACGCAAGGTGCCTGGACGCAGATCGTCGAACACGCCGCCTTGGACACGGACAACGATCCATTCGGCCCGGGCAATACCGTCTTGCTGGCTTCCGAAGCGACCACCGTGGCCGCCGACGGAACGACCGTGTTCCAGATTACAGACGCGGAAGGGAACGAGTTTCCCGGCCAAGTGACATTTTCCGTCGATGACGGTCTGGGGAACCTGGTTAACTTCGAGTTCAATTCCGGGCCCGAAGTTCGCTACGTGCACAGCCCGCAGACCGGGGTCACGATTCGCGATGGCGACACCTTCTTCCTGGATCAGATTCCGCACGAATTTGATACCGGCTCGGTGCTGGTCGTAACGGCCACGGGCAACACAATTCAGGACGGTGACACCTTTACGGTGACGGACGTTCCGCCGCCGAATACTCCCGCCGGTCCCATCACGCGCGTCTTTGAATTTGACCGCCAGGGTGGCCTGAACAACAACAACGCGATCGCCATTCCCTTTGCGTTGGGTGACAACAATCTGCAGATCATCAGTTCGATGGTCAATGCGATCAACATTTCGGCCCAATTCAATGCTTCCGCCACGGCTGTTGGTCAGCGGATCAGTATCATCAACGAGAACCCCTTGGCTCCGGTAACGGAAAACGCCGGTGGCCCAACCATTGTCGTGCAAGGCGCGCCCGGCGTGCGGCCCGGTGCATTTGCGATTCCTGTCGAGGAGTCCCAGACGTCCAGTGAATTCGGAATTGCCATCGACCAGGCGATGAACGGCAACTTCAACGCCAGCCGTGACGGCGACCGCATTAACTTCAGCGGGGCGACGACATCCAACTTTAGTCCCATCGTCGCACGCGGTGTGTTTAGCGACGTCGGCAGCACGGGCTTTTTCACGCCGGGCTTCGTGCCCGTGAATTTCCTGGCCGCCGATACGGCAACGGAACTCGCGGACCGCATGGTCGCGGCGATTAATGCCAATACACAGGTCGTCGCGGTGCGACGCGGCACCGGCGTGCAATTACAGTCGCCTGTCGGCTCGTTCTTCTCCTCCGCAACCGAGCCGCCGCTGCGGATTGGCGGGACGGCACCGGGTGGTGATATTACGGGCATGGCCTTTGTCGGCAATACATTGTTTGGCGTCTCGGACAATGGCGGCCTGTTTCAGATTCTGTCTCCCGCCAGTAATTTCGCGATCGCCGACTATGTCGAGACCGCTTCGGACTTGCTTTCTGCCGGGACGGATTTCTTCGGCAACCCGGGGCCGATTCAGTTTGCCGGTTTGACCGCGGGGCCGCCGAACGCGGAGAACGGCCGGTACGCCGACATGATGTTCGGGATCGATGTCAACGGTCGTTTGTATGCGTTCAATACTTTGGGCGAGCTCCAGCCGGTATTCGTGGACGGCCAGACCAGCGTCGAGACCGGCCTCTTCAATGTGGATGGGCTGGCGTTTTCGGACTTGGATTACAACCTGTGGCATACGACCAACACCAATGACAACACGCCCCCACGTGGTTTTCCCAACAACGATGGCCACGGTGTCGACGAGGTCTTTGATGGTAGCCGACCCGAGGAACCGGACGCGGGCAATCTGGCCTATTACTTCGGCTATGAGAGCCCCGGGCTGAACGGCCATCGATCGAATTCGGAAACCAATCCTCCCAACCAGTTGGATTATGATTTCATCGGCGGAGCGCACGGGTCCTTGGTCAGCAACCCGTTCAGTTTGCTAGAATACTCGTCGGCCGATCGTCCCACGCTGTATTACAACTACTACCTGGATACCGAGAATGCCAACGCGAGTCTGGATAATCCGGACCTGATGCGTGACTCGTTCCGAGTTTACGCCAGCGGTGAAGATGGTGTCTGGCATCTCCTGACGACAAACAATTCCGACCGGGGCACGATCGACGAATTCGACGACGCTGATTTCTTTGACGGCATCGATGTGCCGGTCCAGGAGAATTTTGACGTTGGCGACCAAGGGGCACCGAACAGTTGGCGTCAGGTACGGATCCCGCTCGACGAATTCGCGGGTCAGGCGGATTTGCGACTCCGCTTCGATTTTGACACCGATGGCGGGCGCGGACCGACAGGTTCTCCGGGGCCCTTTGGTTTTAATGCTCAATTGCGCCAGGACACGGTTGGTATTGAGTTGCGGGCGTTGGACGGGTCGCGACTTCGCGATGGGCAATCCTTTACCTTAACAACGCTGGGTTCGCCCACGGGCGGAACGCAAGACGAGTTTGAACTTGACTTTGGCTACACGTTAGTCGCCCCGACCGGTGCGGCCCTGAACGACGGGGCGTCTGTCACGATCGATGGAGTGGATTACGTATTCGACAGCGACGGATTCTTCGTCAGAAACATTCAGGCGGTCGCGGGCAATCTGATCAACGATGGCGACACGTTCCAGGTGGGCGATGCGACCACGACGCTGACGTTTGAATTCGAGGATGTCTCGAATCCCTCCGGCGTGCAGAATGGCGTCGTCGTCTCGTTCGAGCCGTTCGACACAGCGAATGAAGTCGCCGATGCGATTGCAGATGCGATCAATGGCGCTGGGCTGACCATCAGCGCAGTGGCGAATGGGTCGGTTGTCGAGTTATCCAATGGCCCTTTCAGATTTTCGCCAGGCATGTCGGCGCTGCAGTTGGAGGATGCCTTTGGCGTGCCTTTCAGTACGTCGAACTCGGCCGCGCAGGTCGGAGCCGCCTTGGCGAACGTGATTGCATTGAATCCGCCGGCGACGCCGACGGCGATTGGAGACCTGCTGGCCGAATCGAACGACACGATCAATACCGCGTGGAATACAACCCTGACGGGCAATACAGCTCGGTTTCAATCTGACGGCACCATCGGCGACAACTTCAGCTTTCTGGACCCCTCGCTCGACGTTGACTTGCTGTCGTTTGACGTCCAGGTCGGCGATGTTGTGACGATCGACGTCGACGCGAACGAGCTTGGCACCACGCTCGACGCCTACCTCCGGCTGTTCGACGCGAACGGCGTGTCGATTCTCGAGAATGCAGCCGCTCCGGCTCCCGGCGAACAGTTCAGTCTTGATCCGTTTATTCAGTTCACCGCCCCGTCGACGGGCCGCTACTACGTCGGTATCAGTGGCGAGTTTAATGTCTCGTATGACCCGCTCGTGGCACCGACGGGAATTTCCGGAAGCGTTGGCGACTATGAAGTGGAGGTCACCGTGACCGACGCGGCCGGTCTGCTGCATCGCAACGGCGAACGGATCAATTTGCCCAACGCTCAGGCGATCTCAGCGCAGAGTTTGCCGACCTCTTTTGTCGAAGGGGCTCCAGGAACGGTCCGCGGTTTTGCGGTCAATGTCCACAGCGGGATGTCCAGCAGTGAGATTGCCAACGCGATCGCCAGTTCGCTGGCCAACTTTTATGCCGGCGGCGAACAGTCCGCATTTAAGACGACCGACGAGATTGTGCATGTCGTCGGTCACTCGTACCTCGCTCCGCAAAACCTGGGTCAGCTCGGAATCTCGCCGCTGGGCGTTTCGGAAGGACTGTACGGTGACCAATTCGGCGCTTTTGAGGCCTCCACCGCATTTAATGGCGCAACCTCGACCGGGTTGCCCGGTGCGTTAGGTGGTCAGGACAACAATCACGAAGGTGTGTACCTGGACGATATCATCATTGGCTTTGCCAGCCGTGGCGAACTTGTCAGCAACGATGCCGGCGGATCGAATTTTGTCACCACGGTGCCTGCGGCAGGCAACGAAATCGAACTTGGTGCGTACCAGTTGGAGATTCGTCGCGCCCCCGAATTTGGCATTCCCGATGGTCCACCCGTGCCGACGTTGTGCCTGCTGACGGGCTTCCCCTGCTTTACCCAGGCCAGCTTTGACGTTAACGATCGCCATGCGGAACAGACTTCGATCATCGCTCCGGCTGGAAACATGTTGTCCGACGCCCAAACGTTGGTGATCAGCGATGGGCTCGACGAGTTAACGTTTGAGTTCGACGATGCCGACCTGCCCTTCAACCATGTCAACGCAGGCGTGACGCCGGGACACGTTCGGATCGCTTTCCGGCCGTCGCAATCTTCCAACGAGATTGCCGAGTTACTGCGCGACACGATCAATAGCTCGGGCGTGCAGAATATTTTGGAGGTGACCGCGGCGTTGTCGGATGGGACTGCGGTTGGCCCGGTCGGGCAGTCCAGTACGGTCAGCCTGTTCGGTAACGCGATTGTGTCCACGAATACCGCAGGTGCGATCGGCGTGGCCGCTTCGATTAATGACATTGGCAATGCCTTTTTGAGCGACGACTTGTTCACGATCGAGAATCGTTCGCCCAGTGGCGAGCGAATCACACGGGTCGCGATTACCTTGCCGCAACCGCAGTACTTTGAACCAGCCATCGGGGGCAATCAGCCCCCAACGGCTCCATCCGGGCCAGACATTAATCCGTCATCGGATGCAGTCGGCGCGAGCTTCTCATTCACGCGCGACATCAGTATTGATGACACGATCGTGGTGGACTTCACCGACTTCGATCCCAACGAACGCTTCATTTTCGGCAACGATGTTGATCCGTCCAACGATCCGCTGGACTATATCGGTTCCACATACAGCATCACCTTTAGCAGCGGCCGGGTCGTCGCGGGCCAATTTGTTTCCGCCGGTGCCAGCGCGGGGCAGGTTGCGGTGCTCGATGTTGCCGACTCGCTGGTGACAACCCAGTCCGAGGGTTTTGGCGATCAGAATACCGAACGTCCCCAGGGCCAGATCCTCATTCACTCGAATCGAATCACGGCATCATCGCAATTCGGGATCGTGGCGGACGCCGGTGCACGTGACATTTCGTCGTTGGCGCCGCTGGCGGGGAACCTGCCGCACGCAGGCCCGGTGCGGGTAACGCGTGAAGTCAACAACCAGGCATTGGTGACCGGCGTCGTGATCGCGAATAACGTGGTCGCGCGGAACAGCACCGGCGGCATCTTGGTCAGTGGTGACGCCGGTGGGCCCGGTCAGCAGAGGGCGTCCGTGCCATTTGGCCGGGTTTACAACAACACGATCGTGGGCCGCGGAGGGTCTGGCGTCGGGATCCAGGTCGACGAGAACGCCAGCCCCACACTGTTGAACAACATTCTATCGGAACTGGCCGTAGGCCTCACCGTCGATGCGACCGCCACGACCGTCGTGATTGGTGGGACGGTCTACCACAGCAACGGGACGGATGTCATCGGGGCCGGACTCGGAAGCTTCCCCATTGTGCTGGAGGATACGGATCCGCTGTTTGTGGACGCGAGTCTCGGCAATTACTACCTGGCGCCCGGTTCGCGTGCCATCGACAGTTCGATTGATTCGCTCGAAGATCGGCCAGCGATCGTGACCGTCAAGGCGCCGTTGGGCTTCACAGAATCGCCGATCTTGGCTCCGGATTTCGATAGCATCGGGCAGAAGCGAGTTGACGATCCTTCCGTCGATACGCCGCCAGGACAGGGAGCACGTGTCTTCAACGATCGTGGGGCCCTGGATCGCGCCGATTTTAGTGGTCCGTCTGCGGTCCTGCTTAACCCTCAAGACAACGACGCTCAGGGAGCCGACGGCAATCACGCGCTGACCTTTGTTGAATTGACCAACACGATCCTGGATAGTTTCTCGATTCAACTGCTGGACGGCGTTCAGCCAGCCGATGCCCAAAATGGCACCGGTGCCGACGACAATACTGTGCGAAGTAATCGCGTGACCATATCGCGAGACAACGTCGAACTTGTGCAGGGCTTGGACTATGCGTTCAACTACGATGCCACCAACAATATTATCCGATTGACGCCGCTGGCCGGGATTTGGCCGTCGGATAGCGTGTACGAAATCGAATTGTCCAACACCGAAGGCCTTTCAATTATGGCGCCCGACGGCGCGTCGGTCACCGACGGTGATCAGTTTGATGTTTCCGACGAAGTTGGTAACACCACGACATTCGAGTACGAGTCCGGCTATAGCCTGCATGTTCCGCAGACGCTGACGCTGCAGATTCCTGCCGGCGGTGGCAGTGCCCTGGTCGACGGCGAGACCTTTCAGATTGCCGGCGATTTGACGACCGAGACGTTTGAATTCGACAACAACGGTGTTTTTGTCGACGAGAATGTCGTCATCAGCTTCACGAATCAAGAGTCCTCCAACGACTTGGCGAACAAGATCGTCACCGCGATTGAAAGCGTCAATCTGGATCTGAGTCCGGTCAACATCGTCAATATCGGCGGTCGCGCTGTGCATCTGGGGAGTCAATCGTTCCATCTCCTCGATACGTCGATGTCAACGCTGACGCAGACCGGCGTAGCCGGTGGCATTGAAGACGACCAGACGTTTACGATCGACAATGGAATCAGCGTGATCACGTTCGAGTTTTCCACTGGCGGGTCGGTCGGACTGGGCTCCCGTCGCGTCCCGTTTACCTATGCGATGACGCATGAACAGATCGCTGACTCGATTGCCGCGACGATTCGCACGGCTGGGCTGAGTCTCAATCCCACGCACTCGGCCAACAGCGATGGTCTGGTCCATGTTGGCGGCGAAATTCGTCATATTATCAATGTCGACGACTCGCAGTTGACGTTGACCGGCGAACCGGGGGTGCGTCCGGCCTGGGGATTACGGATTCCAACCGTCGGCGGCCGGCCGGACTTTGACAACGCGCTTGCCGACGGCGAGACCTTCACGGTCAGCGATGGGACCGGGAATTCGCTGACGATTGAATTGGATGACGATGGTGAAACGGTACCTGGCAACACCGTGGTCGCGTTTACCAACAATACCACGACCAATCAGTTGGCCAATTCGATTGCCATTGAGATTCGCAATGGAGGTGTCAATCTAAGCCCCAGCAATCTGGGCAACGGGATTATCCGGTTAAATGGCACCGCCGCGCATTCGCTCGATGTTACCGCAACCACCTTGCTGGAAATCGGCACGCCCGGTGTGGCGGCGGCTGTGCCTGTGAATTTTGTGCCGGGCACGACGTATGAGCCGGGATTGAGCACGCTGAATCCGATCTTCAGTGCAGCGATGATGGCGGACTCGATTGCGGTGGCCATTAATACTGCGAACCAGCAACGGCTCTTGGAGGGCGTAACTGCCACGGCTCAGGTCGATGAAGTGCTGGTGGACGGAGTCTGCGACACGTGCATCACCGGCGTGCCATTTGAGGTGACCTCGAAAATTCAGGATGTCGCTGGAAACTCACTCAAACCGAACCGCACCAACGGCACGACGGCGTTTACGATCTCCTTAGGCAGCGGGCTCGATTACGGTGACGCACCGGATAGCTATGGGACGTCGGCAGCAGCCAATGGTGCCAGTCACCAGATCCGCGGTGATTTCTTCCTGGGAGAAAAAGTCGATATTGATTTCGACGGCCAGGTGACGCCCGACGCGTTAGGTGACGATCTGGATGGCAGCGACGACGAAGACGCAATCTTCAGCGGCGCCGAGGATGCCCAGGGGAACAGGATTCTGGTCGGAGGATCGACGTCGTCAGTGACTGTTGTCGCTTCCCTGGACGGCTTCCTGGATGCCTGGATCGATTTTAATGGCGACGGCGACTTCCTGGATGCCGGCGATCAGATTTTCGCGAGCGAGCCGCTGGTCGGTGGCGTACCAAGAGTGCTCACCTTTGCTGTACCAGGCGACGCTGCGGAAGGACTGACGTTTTCTCGACTTCGTCTCAGCAGTTCCGGTGGCCTGTCACCGCTTGGGTTCGCCGAAGATGGCGAGGTCGAGGATCATGCGGTGATCATTTCCGGAAACCCGTGGCGCAATCCCACAAATTCCAATGACGTCAACGACGATAGTTTTGTCACTCCCATCGATGCGTTGGTGGTGATCAACGATATCAACAAGAACAACGTCCGCCAATTGCCGATTCCGCGGCCGGCTGGTGGCTCACAGACCAGCCCGCCGCAACCATCCTTCGCACCGTACCTGGACGTCGATGGTAACGGTTCGGTGACGGCGATTGATGTGCTGCGGGTGATCAACTTCCTGAATGCTAGAAGCAGTGGCGAAGGCGAATCGGTGGTTGTGGGCGGCGGTCATGATTTCGGCGAAGGGGAATCGCCCTTGTTGGCCGCCGGGTTCTCCGGTGCACCGGTTGTCGTGGATCATCGGCTGAGCGAAGTGGGGGGCCAGGAAAGCGACGATCTGGCGACTCGCAAGACTTCCCGCGTCCGCCAAGCCACCGAACTGGAACTGGTGTATGCCTCCGAGTGGGACGCCAATCGCAAGTCAGCGTCGCCCGCCGTACCCGGTCCCTTGGACCGCGTCATGGCTGAAGACCTCGATGACGTATTGGCCGATATTGCCTGGGGCGTCGAGTACGAAGCGGGCCTCAATGACGCGTTTTTTGAGGGACAATAAGGGGGCCGTGGGAGTCGGGTCGAGAAGACGGTCGGCGTAGACTTGCCAGGAACGCATGAGCGTCGGTCGATTTTCCGCTGAAGTCGCCTTGCCGGAAGTCCCCGGTTTCTCACGGAGGCAGCAGTCGGCCCCTGCCTGATCAAGGTCGAGGGCATCGATCCTTCCGGCCCAAGCGGAGGGGGGACGTCAAACTCGCTCCGCCAGCCGAACCGATTCAGCCAATACAGCTGATTCGATCATACAGGTTGAGCCTGTGTCTGGTGGCAATCCGGCTTCCGGACGACTCCGATTTGTTGTTGAATTGCCGGTTCGCGCCTATGATCGTGTATGGTCTCGTCTGCCCGGTGCGTTCCCCGGGGATTGCTTGCAGTGCACTTCAGGCAATCGTGCCCCCTCGTTGTGGTGGTTGCTTGGTCTCGTGAAGCGATCATTCGAGTGTAGGATTTGGGAACGTTTTTGAGGCATCTGCCGTCAGAATAACGTCACGCCCCAAATTGGTTGTTATGAGTTTCTCCCGAAAAAAGCGACCGACACGCCGCCGCCGCTGGAGCGCGCACGCACCTGCTTTCGAGCGTTTGGAAGACCGCAATCTGCTGACGGCCACGCCGTTTGGTGCGACCGAAATGGACACGGGAGAATATCTCCTGGGCAGTATCTACGTCAGTGTCGTGGCGTTCGAGTCTGACGGTTCGCGCGACGCCAACCTCGAGGACTGGAGCCAGTCGTATCGTAACGAGGTCAAGGCAAACGTTCAGCAGGGCTTGCAATGGTGGGAGGACACGCTGGATATTCAGTTCCCCAACCACCAGCACGATCTAAACTTTCAAATCGACTTCACCTATCTCGATGCGCCGATTGCCACCGGCTATGAACCGATCAGCCGCCCGTCGTATGATTTCCAACTCTGGACCGGCGATTTCTTCGATCACGTCGGATTCAATAGCGGCGATTTCAGCGACAATTCCCGGGCCTTCAATCACGCGCAGCGCGAAGCCCACGATACGGACTGGGCCTTTACGATTTTCGTTGTCAATGACGAGGCCGATCCCGACGGCAGTTTTGCGCCGGGTGGTTTCTCGCGGGCTTTTGCATTTGCCGGCGGCCGATTTTTTGTGATCCCGGCTGGTCGCCCCGAAAGCACCTACACGCATGAAGCGGGCCACATGTTTTGGGGCAAGGACGAGTATCGCGGTGGAGGTTCGTACCTCGACAACCGAGGTTACTATGATGCCCAGAATTTCAATGCCTGGGACAATCCGGTCTTTCTCAGTGGCGCGGAAACACGCGAGCCGAGCATTATGGACCGGGGGGCGTGCGACGAAGGGGGCGGGCTTCTTTGTACCGCGTTCGAGGCACACACGACGAGTGACTCGTCGTTTGCCATGATCGGCTGGGTGGATTCCGACGGCGATGGAATCTTCGACGTCTTGGATGTGCCACTCACCTTAAATGGTGTCGGCAGCTACAACGCGGCGCGGGGCGAATATCAATTCGTGGGCAATTCGACCGTTGTCACTTCCCCCAATCTGAATTCTAGCGGCCCGCAAAGCGATATTACCGTGAACCAAGTGAGCCAGGCCCAGTACCGTATTAACGGTGGAACCTGGATCGAGGCCCAGCGGTACGACGCATACACCGCCAACCTGAATTTGACGATCCCGCTTGCGGCCGGACAACAGATTGAAATTCGGACCATCGACGATCGTACCAGCGACGTCAGCGGAGTTGCATCACCGATATTCGTTGGCAACACCACGGACACAACCACAACCCTGCTGCCTGGTATTAACGGTTTCGTTTGGAATGACTTGGATGGGAACGGGCAATGGGACTCGGGCGAGGCCGGCTTGCCGGGCAAGACGATCCGCCTGGTTGATCCGAATGGGGTCCCGCTAAGTCTTGCCAAGGGAATTGACCCGGATGATTACCCGAGCCAGTCGACGCTCCTTAACAACGTCATTCCCGAAGTTACCCTCAGCGCGATCGGGAACGGCACGTTCGACGATTCCGTCGTCTCCATTCCCTCGCCCAATGCCGGGACAACTGGCCGCGTTTTCGCCAATTTTTGTGGCGGCTTCTGTTCGACCTGGACCAAGGAATCGCGGCGCCTGAGGATGGACTTTACCGAACTCGTCTCGACCGTCAGTATCGACGCGATTGGTAAGAACGTTGATGACGTTGGGCGGTTGGAG
>JAUIHJ010000205.1 GCA_030432015.1 bacterium | reverse complement strand
CTACCAAAATCCTATTGGACGACATCCCTGGAGATCCACCTCGAATGACACTTGGCAAGTCCCGTGCCGAACACTATTGGGACCGGCTCGTTTTTCGCCGCCCATTAGATCCAACTGCGGAAAAACCGCCAGTCGGCGAAAAAGGTGCCTGTCCCGCTGACGGGGTGTGCGCTGCTGAAGCGCGCTCGGCCATTTAGTGAATTCGAGCTGGCCGTACGTGACCGCTCCAGCCTTGGTTCGGGTTCAAAACAAGCGACGGTGCGATCCCGCTCACCCATGATGGCGAGCATCCAGGGGTTATCGCTCTACACCGCCGTGCCAATGGCCAAGCTGCAGGCAAAGCCACGAGCATCAACTACCAAAAGCATCCACTATGGCGCTGCTGGAATTCATGTCAGAGGTACTAGGGGGCATGCCGCGCGAGGCCCCCTCATCCTAACCTTCTCCCCCAAATTCAACTTGGCAACGTGGAATTGGTACGCAAGGTCGATGGCTCGTTGAATTCGGAGGAGAAGGAACTGGCATCTCGCAACCTCGGAACGCGTCAGCGAGGGATGAACGACAGGGAAATCGAAACCACCACGACTATATCCGTCGCTGACGCCGCGGGTTCCAACTAAGATTCGCCCCATCTCCCGCTCACGCGTCTTGAAGTTGTGCTTTTTACGTTTTCCACCGACAATGGCAGCAGAAAACGCGGAAGAAATTGTAACCCGCTGCGTCAGCGAGGAATGAACGACGAAAAATCGAAATCAACCCAGCGGTATCGCTCACTTACGTTTCGGGCTTCCAATTCACAGAAAAGCAACTTCAAAACTCACGCGTCGGGTAATCAGGAATCACGACCTGCCGCAATGACACTACCTCAAAACCGACGCCTCGGGTCAAAGGAAGCACCGCTGCCAAGAAATCTCACAACTTCAAAACTCACGCGTCCGGTTAGGATTTCCTCCGCGTCTCCCTCAGCCTCCGCGTTCTCAGCAGGTCGTAGCCGTGGAATGCGTGATTTGCGCCACTTCAAGCCTGGCCCGTCGGGTTACCATTTCTCCCGCGTTTTCAGCCAACTCACGTCGTTGGGAAACCTGGATAGCTAACCTTTAAAATCGTCAGCGGAGCAAACTTTTCCGAGGCGGTTTCACACTGGCCAACATCGTGGTCACGGGTCGGGGGGGGGCTCGCCCTTGTTTTCGCCGCAATGTCCGCTTGCCAAGTGTGATCGCCAGCCGCGGCGAAGAAAATGCCGGGACGGTGGCTGGGCGGCCATGCGGCGGAAGGGACGGTTTCAAGCCGCGAACGACGGTCAAACACGATGAGACGCCGGACCCAGACGTCGGTCGACGGCAATTCTCCGAGCCCTGGCAAACGCTGTTCAGAAGGGACTGCGTCGCAGCGGCTGCCGAGTGAGCCGCTGCCGAACTACATCGATGCGGAGGCAATGGCTGTGCCTGGGCGGTTTCCGGGCCGCCCAGGCCTTACGATTCAACCAATTGACGCGCAGCGTGTCGGTGATAACCAGGTGGTGCCCGTTCGAGGGCAGGAAGCTCCGACCGTCGGCACGGCTTTAGAATTCGACCTTGTACTTCTCCACCATGTTGCGGCGAATCTGGGCCTGACCCGCTTGAATCTGCCCCATGATCTGCTGGGCCTCGGCCGCCCCCTTGGCTTTTTCATTGGCGCGAACTTGAACGCGAGCCTGCTGCTGCTGCCGCATCTTGTCTTTCGAGGCCGCAAATGCCGCCATGCCAGGGCTGTCACCGGCTGCTCTGGCGGCGAGATACGTGGTACCCGTACCTGACGAGGAGAGGTTTCGGTAGCCACCATAGCCGCGGTATCCACCGGCAAATCCCGAGGAGAAATTAATGGATCCACCTCCGGCGTTGCTCGCGGCGGCCATCGCTTCCGGTCGCGAGCGGATCCCGATCCCCTTGATCGCCATCGAGGCATTTCGGAGTTGTGTCGAAAGAAAACTGCCGTAGTTAAGCATTTCTTCGTCAACATTCAGCATCGGCAAGCGTTCCACCTTGCGGGCGTAATTTTCAAACCACATCCCGTAGGTTCCGATCGATTTGCCTTGTCCTTTGTGTCGCCGTAAGTCTTTCAGAATGTCTTCCGTACTCTTGAAATAAGCTTGGGTGGCCTCAACCATCGTCGGAGGCGTATTGTCCTGGGCACCTTCGCCATTGGCCGCGTTTGCGGTTTCGTCGGTCGCGAGTACGTGGGTTGGCAACTCGATCAAACTGGAGAGACGCATGACGCCGCTCGAGCTGAGTTTGCCGCCCAGCGTGATTGTCATTCCGTCGACCGCCAGTACCCAGTCATCAAAATCCTCGATCATCGCTCCACGGTGGTGGAGAATGGCTAAAAGAAGGGGTTTGGCAATCGGTTCGAGCTTCGTGGCATCCACTCCAAAGTCGATTCGGATCTTTCCGTAGGCTTGGTCCTGGAACGTGATCCCCAGCATAACGCCTTTCATGCTGGCCAGGAGTTCGGCGAGTTCTTTCGGCTCGACCGGTGACTTTTGAAGGATGTCACCGTACACATCCATGTTCGAACCTAGCCGGTGGGCAACATCCTCGGCCGTAATCGAATGCGTCACATCCAGGGCGAGAATGACGTGGCCGGCGTTGTCGGCGAAATTGGCCGCATCCTGCAAATAGGGACTCAGGTTGTGATCGGCGAGGCCGACCCAACGCGAGGTTTGCTGGCGATTCGCCGGCGCCATGGCACCACGAAGCGTTTCGGAAAGTTCGACGATGAAGGAATCATCCGGCAACCGAACTGCCGGCATTCCGACGACTTTGTCGAGCACGCCGCCAAACTTCCGGGCCACGGTCGCCAGCAGCGTCGGCTTTTCAGATTCGACCAACGCGAATTGCCACGTCGGGTGCATGTATTCGAGGTCGAGCTGTGACGCAATGACCATCTTGTCCGCCGACGGCGGGACGACCGTCAGACCGGCGTTGTACCGTTCTTCCCGGTTTTTTTCCCATTCCTCCGACACCGCGACTGGACTCATATAAAGCTTGTCAGCGTTGACCAGCACCAACGCGTTCGCCGATTCAGGGACGCGACGGATCAACTTGGTGAATTCCGTGCCAAACGAGTTGGATGTTACGGTGCTCAAGCAGACCGCCAGCACCCAAGAAAACAGTGGAAATGACAACCGTCTCATCTTTGAAACTCCCGTTGATGGCCGCTTCGGCGCGCCAGATTGATCAATACGCTACCTACAATCCTGACAGCCAGATTCCAAAATGCAACCCTCAAAAAATACAGCCGCGCGGGACGCGGCCATTGGCGCGCCATTCGAGCGAATTCCGGTGGCCTGATGCCTCCGTCCGAATAAACGCCCGGGCAGGTGCGAGACAACGATTTTGCTCGATTCGTCGTCGGTGCCGATGTGGAAGCTCAAGACTTCAGTTTTGACGAACTCATGATCCGCCGTTCCAAACGCGACCATCTTGGCGGGGTGTTCGAGGGCCGTGCCAATCGCCGACGTACCCGGCCGGAACGCCCGTCGGTGCCGGCGTCCGGCTAAGTGACCGAACGCGATTCTGCGGCGCATACCGCGTCAGCGGGACAGGCACCTTTTTCGCCGACAGGCGGTTTTTCCGCAGTTGAATTTAATGGGCGGCGAAAAACGAGCCGGTCCCGGATGGTCGCCTAATTGCACTCGGTCATTTAGTACCGCAGGATGCACCACAATGCCCAGATGCCATCGCGCCAACCGATCTTTTTGCCCTCGGCGTACGTGCGGCGCACGTAGCTAATCGGTCTTTCGTAGAAACGTGTTTCCCGATTCTTCAGCAGTCGCGCGGTCATCTCCAGTTCGATACCGAAACGGTTTTCACGCAAGCTGGGTGCGAGTTCCTGGATCAGTTCGCGACGAAAGACTTTGTAGCAGGTTTCCACGTCGGTAAACTTGCGGCCGTGGCGAAAGCTGAACAGCTTGGTGATGATCTGATTTGCGGCCAGATGCCAGAGCGGTGCAACTTGACAATCTGCTCCGCTAAAGCGACTGCCGTATACGACGTCGGCATAGTCTTCGACGATCGGTTGCAAGAGGAATCGCAAGTCCTGGGGATCGTATTCCATATCCGCGTCTTGCACGACGACCACGTCACCGGTGGCGTGTTGGAAGCCGGTGATCAGGGCGGCGCCTTTCCCTTGATTCTTGTCGTGAAAGAAAACTCGCAGGTCCTTCTCATCACGATCGGCCAGAGCGAGCAGGACTTCCTTGGTGCCATCCGAACTGCCGTCGTCGACCACAATAATCTCGCATGTCAATTCTGCATCTCGGACACGAGAAATCACATCGGTAATTGTGGTCGCTTCGTTGTAAACGGGAATGATCACCGACAATACGAAATTGGCGGGGAGCTTGTACACGCCGATGCGTCGACAGACATCTGAACCCAGGATCCGTCGCAGCGAGTCAACGCGTTGGTCGAGATTACTGCCAACCAATTCATCCAAGCGGTTGCGCATTGCTGGCTCGTGTTCCGGTGCGTGTTGCAGTTTAGAGGAATTGATCACTCGTAAATCCAATCGATCGTCGGCGAAGCTTAGACGGGTACCATACGCGACGCAAGTTCGCTCGACCGAAACGACTTCCGGTCAGCGGGCAATGCTGCGATGCGCGTGTAACTCTAATCCTACGTTGCAGGCCGGTGAGGATTCAAGGTAAACGATTCAGCGATCCCGATTCACAGCGCGAGCACATCCCGAATGCACGTTGCAACCGATGTGTTTGTCGACGTTGGGGATGCTTACCGACTACCGATCGACGTCTCAGAAATCCTTCCCTTCCCGACCCCGAGACGCCACGCGCCATTGCGATTCGCGCGCGTCTCATTAGCAACGCTGAACAGAGTCATCAAAAAAAGCAAGTCGGAAATTCCAAATTTTGGATAAGTTTCGGAGATAAAAAAAGTTGCTAACCATTGGTTGACAATTCGTCGTGGCTTCGCAAAATGTGATCTTTGAATTGAACGTGTACTTCCCAAATGCTTCATCACCAAAGAGATTTTGGTGTTTTTTGATCGAGCTCTTCTCGGTCAGTTTCGAGTTGAATGGTGCTGTCAACGCTGCGCACGTATCGGTCAACAACTGCACAGGGCATCAGCGTCAACGTTAGCCGCACAGCGAAAAGAGGTTTAAGGCATATGGGGGGCGGCGCCTGATTTGGAGCGACTGTCGACGGCCTTGGTCGTGGCTCGGAGGTCCCCCCCACATTTCTTAGGCGACTGCGCAGGGATCGCGTGGAATACAATGCGACGGCGGAAGCATGATGTTTCCGGCCGTCGATTTTTTTTGGAATGAACCGTGGCAACCTGCTTGATCGGGCTTGGTGCAAATTCGGGGGATCGCGCGGCGAACCTGGCTGCGGCTATTGACAAGCTATCCGCCGTGCCAGACGTGACCGTCGTTCGGCAGAGCCGTCTCCACGCCAGTCATGCCGCCGCGGGTGGTGAGCGGCAAGAGGATTTCCTTAATTCCGTCGTCGTGGTGGAGACGCCGCTTGCTCCGCGGCATCTGCTGGCGGAACTGCACAGGATCGAATCTCAACTTGGGAGACGTCGTCAGCAGCGTTGGGCCGCACGAAGTATCGATCTCGATCTCTTGCAGTACGACGATCTCGTGGTGGCCGATGACGACCTGATCCTGCCTCATCCGCGCCTGGCGTTTCGCCGGTTTGTGCTGCAACCCGCAGCGGAAATCGCGCCGGATATCCTGCATCCCACGACCCGCTTTTCGCTCGCTGAATTGTTGGCGCGGTTGGACCATACGCCGCGCAGGGTCGTGATCACCGGTACGTCGCGTCAGCAGAACGCCGCCGTCGCGGCCCGGGTGGCTGCCCAGTCCGACGCGTTGCTGACCGATCGCCCCGATCTTACCGAACGCGCCGACGAATTGACGCGACTTCAAGCTAGTCCAACCTGCCACACGGCGATAGAATTGGTGCATCAGCATCGCAATGAATTACGTAGCATACGACAAGGCACGGGTGCCACTGGCCTAGTGGCGACCAACGAAATTGGAAGTGTCTGGGTTGGCAAGTGTCTGGCTGCTGCGAAACTCGTGCTGCCCGCTGCCGCCTGGCTGGAATTTGAACGCACTTGGCGGATCGAACCGGACTCGGATGAGCTTGATCGTACGACGTTAATTGCCGTCTTGTCGGGCCGTTCCGAAAGCAGATCGCAGGACGTTACGCGCCGTCACGCAGCGGGTGACGACGGGGCGTCCCGCCCAAGCACGCCGCGTGGCGGCAGCGTGGGAGACGGCGAACGGACGATCACGATGCAAGCCGAGCTTGAACGGTTGGCGACCCGACCGCGGCGGTCCCCCTGGCTTTTGCTGGATGTGGCCGATGTTGATTGGGCGGTAACGGAAGTGACCGCGGCGATCGAGGCCATGCAATAGACAATCGCAACAAGGCACAGCCATGGCACTCGAAGAATTTCAGGCCGCACCACGCGTCATTCAAACGATCGACGCGCTGCGTCTGTTTGTCACACAGCAACGTCAGCTGGGAAAACGTTTGGGCCTCGTCCCCACAATGGGGGCATTGCACGCGGGTCATCTCAGTTTGGTGAAGAAATCGAACGAAGAATGTGACGTGACGATCGTCACAATTTTTGTCAATCCGACGCAATTCGCGCCGCACGAGGATCTTGACAAATACCCACGAACATTAACCCAGGATCTCAAACTCCTCGCCGAATTGCACGTGTCGGCGGTGTTCGTGCCGAGCGTTGAGCAGATTTATCCGGAGGATTTTTCGACCTTTGTTGATCCGCCCAGCGTCGCGCTGCCCATGGAGGGCCAGTCGCGTCCAGACCATTTCCGCGGCGTCGCCACGGTGGTATTGAAGCTGTTCAATCTGGCGCAGGCCGACGTGGCCTATTTCGGTCAAAAGGACTACCAGCAGTGCCTCGTGATTCAGCGGATGGTCAAGGACTTGGGGCTCCCCATCGCGATTGAAATCTGCCCGATCGTTCGCGAGCCAGATGGCTTGGCGATGAGTTCGCGGAACCGCTATCTCTCGTCTGAGGAACGGACGCAGGCGCTGGCAATCTCCCGGGCGATCGAGGGTGCGCGTCAGATGGTGGACGCAGGTGAGGTCGATTGCAGTCGCTTGCAGTGCATGATGCGAAGTGTCATGGAGCAGGCGGGGATCACCCGGATCGAGTACGCTTGCGTGGCGCATCCGGAAACACTGAGTCAGCTTGACGCGATCGAAGATGCCGCAATCGCCTTGATTGCGGCCCATGTCGGAAAAACGCGATTGATTGACAATTGCGTTTTGAAGTAAGACTGTGGGGCGTTTCGGCGACTGAAGTCCAAGAATCATTAGCGAGCCATCACGGTGCGACAAACCCTGTTTTACTTTCCACACGAAGTTGCCGGGTTGCCGCTGTTCGGTGCCGGCTGGATGTTGATTGCCTGGTCGCTGTTTGCCCTCGTGCTGCTCGGGGTGCTCTGGCGAAGGCACGGTTGGTCCGGAGAAACGAAAGGCTATCTGCCAGTGCTCTTGGCGATGGGGGCGGCGATTCTCTTCGTCGTGCCCCGGTTGGAGGTAGACGGTCTGGGCTTGCCCATTCGCGGTTACGGAGCGTTCATGCTGGCTGGGGTGATCGCCGGAGTTGCCACGGCCGTGTATCGCGGCAAGCGGCAGGGAATCGACCCGGACCAAATGATGTCCCTGGCATTTTGGATGTTCGTCGCCGGCATCGTCGGGGCCCGTGCCTTCTTTATCATTCAATACTGGGACAGTTTTCAGCGGGGGACGTGGTTCCAAACGGTTGGCCAGATGCTCAAGTTCACCGAGGGTGGACTTGTCGTGTACGGGTCATTGGCCGGCGCGCTGCTGGCCTTCGTCATCTTCTGCCGCCGCCAGCAACTATCCGCCTTGGCGGTCGGCGATATCATTGGGCCTAGCATGCTGTTGGGTTTGGCGCTCGGCCGAATTGGCTGCTTGATGAACGGCTGCTGCTACGGCGGCGTTTGTGAAGGCGGCCCGGTCTGCATTTCGTTTCCCAGGTATTCGTCGGTGCAAAAGGATAAGTTGAGCCCTCCGTATCAGCAGCAACTGGTGTTGGGCCAGCTACACGGGATTCGGATTGCGCCCGATGCGACCGGTGGGCCTGTGATTGCGGCGGTCGCACCGTCCGGACCTGCCGCAGCGGCCGGTGTTTCCGCCGGCGCACGGATTACACGCCTGAACGGCCGCGAGGCACCGACCTTTGGTGACGTGCAAGCGATGCTTGCCCAGGGGCCACCGACACTGACGATTCGAACGGTCGCGGGGGAAGAGTTCTCGTGGGCAACGGCAGGCTTTCCCGAGCGGAGTCTGCCCGTTCAACCCACTCAGATTTACAGTTCGATCAACGCCTTTCTGCTGTTCCTGACACTCTGGTTGTTCTTCCCTTTTCGCTGGAAGGATGGCCAAGTGATCTTTCTTACGCTCGGGCTGTATGCCATCAGTCGCTTCGTTCTCGAAATGATCCGCACCGATGAGGGTGGTTATCTGGGCACCCTGTTGACGATTTCTCAGTGGGTGAGCGTGATCTCGATCGTGGCGATTGTGGTGTTGGGAGTCGTCATTCATCGACAGCCACGCTTGAACGTCCGCGCCGCAGCATGACGGCGATTGGCCATCCGGGGCCTGTGCCTTTGAAGCTGCGCATTTGCTAGTGCCGTAGGCCGGTCAGTTGGCACCCCAGGCTTCTGGCTGCCGCCGCTGCGCGGTTCATGGGCGCAGCACCTAAGGCCTGGATTTGGGGCAGGTCCACGCGAGCCTGCGACGCGATCTCCACCGCGGCTGATGCTAGCTTTCGTCCTGGTGCGCCGAAAATACCTCTTACGGCATTTCCTCGCCCCCGGTAAGATCCCCGCCAACCTGGCCCATTGTGCGGCCACCCGATTCCGAAAAGCCGCCACAGAAGCTGGAGCCTGACCATGCGTGTGTCTCGAATCGCCCTCGGATTGATCACGGCAGGGTTGCTCAGTTCGACCATCGCCTGTAACCTGCCCGGTCAGAAGACGAACCCCTTTGCTTTTTCGTCGCAGACAGAGCCTGCTAAGCAGATTTACAGCGGGCCGGCGATGACCTCTTTTGATAAGGATGCACTCTTGAAAGACGCAGGCCCAGTCGACGCGGACGCACCGCAGGAATTCACTGAGACCAACTCAGGACTCAAGTACCGCATCTTGCGGAAATCGGCAGGGCCCAAGCCCAACGCTGGACACACCGTCACGGTCAATTACCGTGGTTGGCTCGATGATGGCACCGAATTCGATAGTTCCTACAAGCGGGGCGAACCGATCTCTTTCCCGCTCAACGGCGTCATTCCCGGGTGGACAGAAGGCATGCAACTGGTCGGCACGGGAGGCATGATCGAGCTTGAGATTCCGTCCGTCCTGGGCTACGGAGCGCAGGGGGCTGGAGCAGCCGTGCCGCCTCACGCGACGCTGCACTTTATCGTCGAATTGATCGACATGCGCTAGCAACATCCGTCACCCTTGGCGGATTGGTTTGGCATTCTGTTTGGCGTGGATCGTGTTTCTGCCGACGTCGATGGCAAATTCGACCCGGGCAGGGAGTGCTCTGCCGGTTGTTACGATTCTGCACAGTTGATGGCGGAATTCGCGCGCTTGCGCGCTTTCGACAATGGACCGTGCTCGATGGTGCGCCGGGCGTATCGACGACTCGATCAGGGTTCCAAACACTGATTGATCGAGAGTGCGACGAGCGGCTAAGATGCGCGGAGCGACGGCACAGAAATTGCGAACTCAATGGTCTGAATTCGCGGCGCCGGCGGAAGTCGAAGCAGCGTATTTGTGTTTCGTTGCATCAGCGCAATGGTTATTGCAGCGCGAGTTTCGCGACCATGATGGCGGCGAGTTTCGCGGCAAGGGAACGGGCAACCACATCATTAAGTTGGAAAGAAGGAAAGCAGCAGGATGTTCAATCTCAGCGAGTACGCAATCGACGTCGAAGACGTGCAAAGAAATGCTTCGCCAGCCGTCCTTTATCAAGAAGCGTTTGCCATCGACAAAGGAGCAACGCTGTCCGATACCGGGACGCTGATCGCCTATTCCGGGGACAAGACGGGGCGCTCGCCAAAGGACAAGCGTGTCGTCAAGCATCCCGATTCGGCCGGTGATGTCTGGTGGGGCCCGGTCAACATTGGCCTCGAAGATTCCACGTTTTGCGTGAATCGAGAACGGGCCATCGACTATCTGAATACGCGTCAGAAACTTTTTGTTGTCGATGCGTTTGCCGGTTGGGATCCTGACTATCGGTTGAAGGTTCGTGTGATCTGCGCGCGGCCTTATCACGCGCTCTTTATGCACAATATGCTGATCCGACCCACGGCACAGGAATTGGCAGAGTTTGGCACGCCGGATTGCGTCATCTTAAACGCAGGTGCGTTTCCGGCGAATCGCTATACCACGGGCATGACCTCCAAGACGAGCGTCGACTTGAGTCTCGAACGCAAGGAAGTCGTCATTCTGGGAACGCAGTATGCCGGCGAAATGAAGAAGGCCGTCTTCACGCTGATGAACTATCTGATGCCGCGCCGCGATGTCCTGTCGATGCATTGTTCCGCGACCGTCGAGCCGGAATCGGGTGATTCGTCCGTATTATTTGGTTTGTCGGGGACTGGCAAGACGACCCTTTCGGCTGACCCCAAACGCGAGTTGATCGGCGACGATGAGCATTGTTGGACCGAAAACGGAATCTTTAACATCGAAGGGGGCTGCTACGCCAAGGCGATCTTCCTCACACGCGAGGCCGAACCGCAGATTTTCGACGCCCTGAGGTTTGGCGCGGTGCTGGAGAATGTGGTGTACGACGAAGCGGACCACCACGTCGATTTTTGCAACAGCAGCATTACAGAGAACACGCGCGGCGCGTATCCGATCGAGTACATCCCCAATGCGCGGATCCCGTGCGTGGCCAATCATCCCACGCACGTCATCTTCCTGACATGTGACGCGTTCGGTGTACTGCCGCCGGTCAGTCGACTGACGCCTGAGCAAGCCGAGTACCATTTTATTAGCGGCTACACCGCCAAGGTTGCCGGAACCGAAGTCGGCGTAACCGAACCCGAGGCGACATTCTCGCCCTGTTTTGGCGGCCCCTTTCTCGTCTGGCACCCTGGAAAATATGCCGAGTTGCTCTCACAGAATATCAAACGTCACAACGCTAAGGTCTGGCTGGTGAATACGGGCTGGAGTGGTGGCCCCTATGGCGTGGGCAAGCGTATCAGCC
>JAUIHJ010000204.1 GCA_030432015.1 bacterium | reverse complement strand
AGGTCTCAGCCGATCCGACGACACATTCCACGAGCGCCTTGTAACCTATCTTAAACAGCTCGTCGAATTCCGTAACCGCACCCGGGCCCACCGGGTTGTTGCGCTCCATCTCACGCGCCATCTCCATGATCTGCCGCGCTTCGACAATCAGGCCCAGCCGCGGGAGGCACTTTTGAAGATCTTGAATTCCCCGCTGGCGGACGCGTACCGAGACGATTGTCTGTGGCTCGCCCGATTTTCCCAGGGGGACGTACAGCAGCGGGGCATCGGCAAGGACGTTGATCAACTCTGTCGTTCGCAACCGAAGTTCATCGAGATCACGGCTCAAAATCGCCGCGAAGGTGGCGATGACCAATTGCTCTTCCAGCGATTCCGCATCTTCCTGCCCCAACTTTTCAGTGACGGTCGGCTCAGGGTCGGGCGGCGTCGTTTGCCGAGCAGCATAGTCGGGGTGCTCGGCCAATTCGGCGGCTGCCAGCAGGCGTGACGCGACCGCCATTTCCACACATGTCTCAATGATGCGTTCCAGCAGCGATTCCTTGACGACACGTCGACGATCGTATTCGAGCATCGAATCGTGGTCGCCCATGGGCGTGGGGATTTGATAGGCTTGCACGTCGTTGAGCAAGCGGGTGAGCCCCGCGCGATTGCGTGCCGCGTATCGGGCCCAACGCTGCAGCGACTCGCCACGAACTCCGTCGGAGTGGCCATCGTCCTGAACTCGCGTCAGCGCCGCGATGCGCCAAAGTCGAGCCAACGTTCCTTGGAAGGCCAGGTGTTCGTCCAGGCGGCGGGACTCCTGCACGAGTTCATCGGCCGAATGCAGGTGTTCCTCGCCAAACACTTCGCCATCGACACCGTCGTCGGTACTGTCTTGATAGACGACGCCCTCATACGCCGCCCCAAACAGATCATCGGGATCCTCGTCGGGGTCTTCGTCCTCACCTGTCGTCGCCAGCGATTCGTCGTCTTGATGGGGTTTGGAGAAGCGACCCAGTTCAAATTGGGGTACGGTCCAGAGGGCCTCCGCGTTCGCCTCGAGATAGTCGAAGCTCTTTTGAATCCGTTGCCACGTTGGCAGGTCGATACCGCCATCGGAATGGCCGTGGGTCTCTCTGACTTCGACGATCCAGCGCTCGATGAGCCGGTGGAACGAGTTGCCTCCCTGTTCCAGACCGACGTTTTCTGATTCGCTGAGCCAGTGCACCAACAAGCCCATGCTCGCGACATAGTCCCGCTGCTCGAAGAGCGCTTCAATGACCAACGCGTAACCACGGGGGGAATCGAATAATTCTGCGTGGGGCGCCCAGAACCCGATCGCACCGGCTGCGGCACCGTCGGCGTGCCAGAGTTGGATTGCCCGCGCGACGTGCTCGGCGGCATGGAAGGCGACCGTCGCATTCACCGCGTCGACTTGGGAAACTTCATGCGCGGCGAACTGGTACCACCAATCAACAAGCTTCCGAAACTCGCCCTCCAATTTTATACCGAGCCGCCGGTCATCGCCTTTTGCCGCGAGGCTCCAGGCGCGCGCATACAGCACGAAAATCTGCTCCATCAGGTCGACGAGTTCGTCGGCGCGATGATCGTGCACACTGTTTTCCAAGGCGGGAAACAGGCTAAACTGGGCATCGAATCCCAGTAGATTCCAAGGATCGATGATGGCCCCGCATTGAATGCCGCAATGCAGGGCTTCGACAACCTCGCCCAGCAGGCTGACGGCCGCGGTGACGTCTTCGCTGTCCAGCACACGGTCGGTGGCGGTCAACTTGCAATCGATCTGGCAAAGGATGCGAGCCGAAACCGTCGGGACGATCAGCGCTTCGTCGGCAGCGGCTTCCGGGTATCCCATGCGGGCGAAGATCTTGGCGAGTTGCACATGTTCGAGTTGTGATGCGCGGCGTCGAGCCAGCTGTGAATTCAGGTGCTGTCGTGCTTTGGCAAACGGCTGCCGCATCTCCGCTTCTTCGGCGCGGAGACGTGACCGATGCGGTTCCTCTGTCCGCTCGATCAACCGTTCGTAAAAAGTATCGCGGTACCGGGCGATTTCCGGCAGGAGCGTGGAGAGGGTGGTGTTTGAATCATGGGTATCGGGCCCTGCTCCGCAAACTCCTGTGGACATGAGAATCGTGCCGGCAAGGACCGCTGCCGCTTCAAACAGCACTTCGTCACGGGGTAAGTCCGGCGGCTCGTCGACGCGCTGCATCAGCGCTTCCAGGGTCACCTGCTGGACCACGAACCTGCGGTACCGCCCCTGATTGTCGATCCGATGCGGATCCCACATGCCAAAATGATGATTGGGGCGTTTGTTGGCGGGGTGGTCGAAATCGTAGGCGCGCGGATCGAAGGCCAGTTCGTCCAACAACTCCGGGGCGAAGCAAGCGTGTCGGAGCAGGTCGGCATCGGTCGCACGCAGCAATGCGAGGGCGCGTTCGACCACCTCCTGGTAACGCCCCGTGACCACGCCCGCTCCACGCAAGTAAAGTGGTACCGGCCGGATCCACTCGTGGGGATAGGGTTCGATTTTCTGGGACTCCAACACCGCAACTGGTCGGAACCCGATAAAGTCGTTGAGTCGTCCAATGACTTGCCGCGCGAAATCGGTCGTTACTTGCTCGGGCAGTCCCTGCTGGAGTGTGGCCTGGCAAACGCGGGCGAACAGGAAGGGGTTGGAAAGCAATTCCGCGGATTGGTGAAACAGCACATCCTGATGAAACTTCAGGTATTCCGGCAGCACCTGTTCGACGGTTGCCGACAGCACGGTTTGCGCTTGCCGGGCGTCGGCGAACGATTCGTTATCCTGTGCCAGTTCCCGCAAGCTTCGCTGGAGAAATTCGCCGAAGGCCTGCCACTGGGGCCGACCATCGGCGGGCGGCATGCCGGCCCAGAGCTGATTCAAATTCGATTCAAAGACCGGGTCGGGTAGGCCTGAAGAGAAATTCAGATAACCCAGAACCTTTTCGAGCGACTCTTGGTCTGCGGGTCCTAAGGCGTGTTTCTCCATCTTCGACTCCCGGCATTCATCTCCACGTTGGGTCTCATGGTATGTCGCGCAACGCAGAAGGTCTAGGCGGGGCAACCGGAGGCTGCGATCCCCGCGCAACCCTCGGTATGGAAACACCTTGTGCGGGGATCGCAGAATCATCGGCTGCCCGCAACCGCCCGCACGCGTCCCAGGACCCTGAATTCTCGCCGCACCCCTGCGGCGGGGCCGGCGATTGGGGACTGAATCGCCATTAGGAAGGGGCACGCGTCAATCCCCTTCCCATGGGCGAAGTATGTGACAGCTGGCGGAGTCGCGACGCCGAATCTTCTTGCCCTCCAAAATGGTGGTGACTTCCAGCACGTTGGATCACGCTATTGTAATGTGCGCAACTCGCGCGATATCAGGCGTTTTTGCCTTGCTGGCGAGGAATATCGCGTGATTTATGGCACGCGGCTGATTATGATCTAACCGTAAGGCACGAATTCCAATACTCGCAGGATGTTGTCATGTCGCGAAACGCCGCACTTCTGATCCTTGTCGCCTTATTGACCACTACCCCCATGACGGGGCAGGCTCAATCCCACGCCACGCGGGGCGGCTTGATTCGTGAGGACGTTGCCAATCGAGTTGGGCTGACACGCACTTGGTTCACTCGAGTGCAGATGGATAGCGCGCGGAGTCGCGTCGCACATGTCAACCAGCATGTTAGCTCGACGAATGCTTTCTCCGCCTGGGAGGTGACGCACGACCGGGGCACGCTGGTATTTACCGAGCGTGACCTGGACGACTTTGGCGATGAGCTCGGCAAAGCCAAGGCCGAGAAACTGGCCCGCGAGAAATTCGAATCGCTGAAAAACGCCAAGCTTAATCCGAAGTTGACCGCCCAGGTCATCCCGGAGATCACCATCTATGTGATGACCGACGGTGGCGTGGTGCATGCCATTGATGGGCAGACCGGTCGTACGCGTTGGTTCACGCGCGTGGGAAATCCGAATTATCCATGTGACGCGCCAAGCGCCAACGATCATTATGTCGCGCTTTTGAACGGGTCGACCCTCTACGTTCTGAATCAAAAGAATGGTGAGGTTGCCTGGAAGCGGGAAGTCCGCGGCGCGCCCGGCGCCGGCCCGGTGGTGACCGACCGAATGGTGTTCGTGCCGATGGCCAATGGTGCCGTCGAGGCGTATCAGCTTGAAGATCACCGGCAGGTGCCTTGGGTGTATCGGTCACACGGACGGGCGGTTGTGCAGCCGATCTGGACGGGCTACGCCGTGGCTTGGCCGACCGATCGTGGGCATCTCTACGTCGCGGAAGGAAACAACGCGGCAATCCAATTCCGCCTGGAAGCGAGCAAACCGATTGTTTCTCAGGCGACCAAACTGGCCCCTTCACGCATCGTTGTGGCCTCGATTGACGGGTATGTCTACTGCATTCATGAACAAAGCGGCAATCTCATCTGGCGGTTTTCGACAGGCGAACCAATTGTCCGCTCTCCGGTTGTGGTCGGTGATCACGTCTATGTCGTGACGGATGAAGATAACCTCTTTCGGCTTTCCGCCTCCAACGGGCTCGACCAATGGAGTACCACTGGCGTCTCGGGAATTCTCGCTATCAGTCAGACCCGACTGTATTGTCTGGGCCAAGTCGGACGGATGGTGATCTTGGATCGCGATTCGGGAAGCAGGCTGGTCTCTGTGCCAACCGAATCTTTGGATGTCCAATACTTGAACAATCTGACGGACCGAATCGTCCTGGGCACCAGCGACGGCGTCATCCAGTGCCTCAGAGAAACACAAAACCGCTGGCCATTGATTCATGCACCCGCGTCCGAATCGCCAGATCAGAAGGACGACGCCAAGCCGGCCCCGGCGCCAGGCGCTCCGGCCGCGGCCCCCGCAGCGGCTGATCCGTTTGGGGCTGACCCGTTTGGCGGTGGAGCACCTGCCAGCGAACCGCCGGCGAGCGGCGCTGGCGCCGATCCGTTTGGTACCGATCCCTTCGGGATGTAATCAGGCCGACGGCAGGGGCGAGGGTGCCCGTTTCAGTCGCAATGTGGCGGCCGGCAGTCGTGTCGGCCATCGGTTGCGCCCAACCCTGATATACCGCGCGTGTGGCCGCACTGCCTGACAGCGAATTCCCAAGCTGAAGTGGAGTTGGCGTGCAAATGTCCACATTCTGGGTACGCGGATCTGCCTGACCCGAGACACCGACGCGCCGGCACGGGTCGCATCTTTAACGTGACACCTCTCTGGGATCACGCGCCGCGGACACCGTCCGCCAAAATTCCATCGAGCCACGCTCCGCAGGAGTTTTCTTGGCGTTGCCTGGATTCCCTGGGCTGGCTCGCTTGCGCTGTTTCTATCACTGGACCGCTCGAATCCAGAAAAAAAGTCGATTTGCTGTCCCGGATGCTCAGCCGCTGCGCTTAAAGCGTTAGCGCGGTTCGTACCAGCCGGATTGAACCGTTCCAACCCTCAATCCGCCGACGACTTACGTTGATGATCAGCAGTTTGCATCGGGAAAGTTGGCTGTCAGGGTTGGGGTACTAGCGTGGGGGCAACTGCACTAGCGCGAGGGGTCTGCAAGTGTCGGGGGCAAATATGTGTTGTGGCTTACCGTTGCGCGCCTGAGTATCTTCCGCGCGATGCAAACGGCCGCATCTCAACAGCATACGTTACCAACGTCGTTTGTACCCGCTTCATCTTAGGACTCCGGAACATTGCCCAAGCCCCTATCTTCCGCACTTCGTTCAAGAAAATCCCCTCATTCCCGGAGTCGGCGCGGCGCGCGGCGCGGCAGCAGGCAGGCGCGTCAGCAGCACCGGTTGGGCTTGCTGTTTGAACCGCTCGAACCACGACTGCTGCTCACTGCAGATCTGTTGTATACCGCTCCGGACGCCACGCCGCTGACGTTGACCGTCGAATCGGACTCACTGCACGTCGTCAAGTCGGCCGAACCCGATGTGATTTTGGCCAGCAAGTTGCTCAGTCAGGTCGCGGCGGACGGCGTCGAAATTGATGCGGCGGGATTCGGGTTTGACTTGAGCCTGGATGCCTCCGTCACGTTGTTGCAAGTCGGCACTGACGTCGCGGGAGGCATCGTATTCAGTGGCGGCAGCGGTGCGAATACGCTGATCGGACCTGATGCCGAGACGGCTTGGACCGTATCGGGCGCAACGGCCGGCAAGGTAAACGACATCCTCGCATTCACGGGCGTCGGGTCACTCCGCGGGGGCAGCAGCAGCGACACGCTGTTTGGCCCGAATGCTGACACGACCTGGTTGATCGCTGGGACGCATACAGGCAATTTGACCGGTCTGATTAACTTCAGCGAGATCGAAACGTTGGTTGGTGGAACTGCCGCCGACACGCTTGACTATTCGACGTTCGGCATCGCGGTTGACGTCGACTTGGGCGCAGGGACGGCGGAAGGTGCGTTCACCGTCATGGCGATGGAGCATCTGGTGGGGACGCCGTTTGCGGACACGCTGGTGGGCGACAGCAACAACAACACTCTTGCCGGCGGGGGAGGTGACGACACGCTCGCTGGCGGACCGGGCGACGACACGTATGAATTCGTCGATGGTTGGGGGGGCGTCACGATTGCGGAACAGCTCGGCGCCGAGAGCGGCGAGGGCGTCGATACCGTCGACCTGTCCGGCGTCACCAGCGATCTGACGTTTTCGGTGACCAGCGAAACCAGTTTCGACGTCGCGGACGTTTCGAACGCGAACTCGATCACGATCGAACACGTGGAAATTGCCGTCGGCGGATCCGGCGTTAACACGCTTGACTATTCCAATTTTTCCAATTCGGCGATTGTCGACCTGACCGACGGCACGGCCAGCGGTTTTTACAGCGTACAAGACTTCCAGAACATCATCGGGTCGGATCAGGACGATATTTTGCTGGGTGACGCCGGCAGTAACACGATCTCCGGCGGTGCGGGTAGCGATCTGATTCGCGGCGACGGCGGAGCTGACAATCTCCAAGGTGGAACCGACGACGATGGCCTCGATGTCGACGTGTTGGTCGAGCAGCACGATCTGGATATGACGCTGACCGATAGTTCGTTGCACGTTGACGGCGTTTCCAGCGTTATTGCCGGGTTTGAAGCGGCCGAGTTGACCGGCGGGGTCAGCCCCAACGTCATCGACGCGACGGGCTTCAGCGGCGACGTCGTGCTGGACGGCGGAGCGGACCCGCTGTTTTCGGCGCTCAACGGCGGCGCAGGCGTCGGCACGGTCAACAACGGCGTGGTCGACATCACCGGTCAAGTGAGCACGACACTGTTGGCCGATTTGAATAAAGGGCTGGGCATCGGGACTTCTGCCGCGGATGGCTTCGAACTTCACTTAACCGATGGCTCGACTGCGACGGTGAGCCTGACCGGCCTGACGACGCTTCAAGACGTGTTCGATGCCGTCGCCACGGCGACGGGCGACCGCGTCACGGTGTCCCTGGTGTCCGGAGGGACGGCGATCCAATTGCAGGACTCGATCGACGATGGTGGCGACTTGCAGGCGACCTCGAGTGCTGGCTCGACGGCAGCCGAGGATCTCGGCATCGCCGGTCTTGTTTCTGGTGACCTCTTGATTGGCACCACCATCACCGACCAACGCGACGATTTGCGAATCATCATGACCGACGGCACGGCGATCGATGTCGATCTTTCGCTGGTCGCATCGGTTCAAGATCTGTTAGACGCCTTCAATACGGTCCATACGCGTTTGACGGCGACAATCAATTTGAACGGAACCGGCATCGACCTCGTCGACACCGCCGGCGGCATGCAAGATCTGCAAGTTGTCTCCTTGAATAACTCGACGGCCGCAAGCGACCTGGGAATTCTCGGTGCTGGGACAGGCGGGACGCTCAACGGCACCAACATCATTTCCGGCGACGTTCGGCTAGACGGGCGACTGGATCCCGACACGTTGAGCGGCGGCGGGGGCGACGACGTGCTGATTGGGGGCGGGGGCACGGATAATTATTCGGGGGGCGCCGGGACGGACATCATCGTCGATTCGCGCGACGCCGATTTCACGCTGGATGACTCCAAGCTGGTCGTCACCTTGCCGGACGGGACGGCCGTCACGGCCGCTCACACTCAGATCGAGGGTGCCGAATTCACGGGCGGCGACTCGGACAATGTGATTGACGCGTCGGCCTTTACGCTGGGCGGCGTCACAATCGATGGTGGCGATGGCGACGACACGATTCGCGGCGGCAGCGGCGATGATCGGCTGACCGGTGGCGGCGGGATCGACGAGATCGATGGCGGCGCCGGAACGGACACCTTAGTGGAAGCCGCCGATTCGCGTTTCGTCCTCAATGGCGATTCGACCAGCGCGACGCTGGACAAGGGCGACGGCGACAGTGAATTCGCACGAGTTAACCTGACCGGAATGGTCTCCAGCGGTACCTTCGTGCTGAACTTCGACGGGGCGACAACCGACCCGCTCGATTATGACGCGACAGCGGCTGAGGTTTCCGCGGCTTTGCTGGGTCTGGCGGAATTAAATGACGACGAGATTTCGGTCGTCGCTGACTCGCGGATCAACGGATGGTACATCGCATTCGTGGGGGACCGGCGGGGCGAGAATCAGCCCGACCTGACGGCGACCAACATCGATCTGACGTCGACGGGAGACGTTGCCGTCACGATTTTGGTCGATGGTGCCGATCCAGATACCGCGCTCAACTCGCTTTCCAACGTCGAGGTGGCCGAGTTGACCGGTGGCGATTCCAACAACCGTTTGGACGCCAGTGGCTTTGACGGCTCCGTAACGCTCCGTGGCGGCCTGGGCGATGACGTGCTGGTCGGCGGCCCGCAAGCGGACGTGCTGATCGGAGGCGAGGGGCAGGATACGTTGACAGGTGGCGATGGCTCCGACACGCTGCAAGCGGGAACGGGATTGGACACGTTGATTGAAACGTTCGATGCAGACATGACGTTGACCAATACGAGCCTCGATGTTGACGGAACGCTGGACGTGTTGGCGGACTTTGAGTTTGCCGAGCTGACCGGGGGTGACTCAGACAATGAAATTGACGTTTCGGCCTTCACCGGCATCAGTGCCCAAACGGAACTGCCGACGCTGAACAACCAGACTGGGATTGCGACGACGGACGAGGCAGCCGTCAGTTTGACCGGGTCCGAATCGTCGACGCTGCTTTCCACGCTCGCGACCACGCTGGCCGTTGCGTCCGGCGACGACTTTCAGATCACCCTGACCGACGGCACGACGGGGAACGTTGACGTTGCCGCTGACTGGACGTTGCAAGTTCTGTTTGACGCGATGGAAGACGCGTTCGAAACCGATCGGCTGACCGTCGCATTGAACGACGCCGGCACCGGCATTGTATTGACGGATTCCATGGCTTCCGGCGGCGATGTGACCGTCACGTCACTGGATGCCCTATCCACCGTGGCAGACGACCTGGGGTTCGCCAAGATCGGCAGCGGCGACAGCCTGGTCGGCACCCCGATCACCGATTTTGCCAGCGACCTGCAGGTCGTCTTGACCGACGGGACGGAGGTGCGCATCGATCTGTCCGCCCTGCTAACCGTCCAGGAAGTACTTGACGCGATGACCGGTGCACACGACCGGCTAACGGCGACACTGACCGCCTCGGGCGCCATCGAGTTGTCCGATTCGACGGACGACGGCGGAGATCTGCGTGTCGAGGCGTTGAACGCTTCGAGTGCGGCTCTGAATCTGGGCCTGGTCGACGACAGCGGGTTTGCGATCAGCACCACGGCCACCTTGGCTGGGTTATCGATCGGCCTGGCGGAGACGACGATCGACGGAGGTGCTGGCAACGATATCCTGACAGGCGGCGGTGGACCCGATCGGCTGATTGGGGGTGCAGGCAGCGATTCACTGGACGGCGGATCGGGGCAAGACACACTGATCGCGACGCGCGACGAGAACATGTTTCTGGGCGACGGTGTACTGACGATTGGTTCGCCGACATTCGAGACGGACACGTTCGGCAACATCGAGCATGCCGAACTGACCGGCGGCAGCAGCGCCAACGTGATCGATGCCTTGGCCAATCGATTGCAAACGGTGACGCTCGGCACCGGCGGCGGACTCGATACGCTGCGCGGCGGTGCGTCCGACGATACGTTCGAGATCGACGTCGATGGGTTGACGGCCGGAGTCGACACGGTGCAGGTCGAGGCCGGTGAGGGGAACGACGCGATCGTCATCTTGAACGACGACGACGAGATCACGGCGGATGATCTCGACTGGGTCACCGAGAGTGGCGAGGTTGCAGAAGACTATGTCATTCGCAAGGACTTGAGCCCCTACGGCGCGACGGGAACCCATTCGACGAAAGTGGTACGGCAGGACCTGTTTTTCTCCGGTCGAAACATCACGATTCAAGCAGACAACATCAAGATCTTCGGATTTCGGCTCGATACCAGCCATCCAACGTTGCCGGGCAACATCAAGCTGATTGGACGCGACGTGCAGATTGACGAGGGCGCTGTGCTGACGGCGCAGGCAGGATCGGGCACGCACGGCGACATCACCATTAAGGCGGTTGATGACCGTGCCCGTTTCTTCGGCCAGGGTTTCTTCAATTACGACGTCATTCGCACGAAAGTGAACATCGGCGCGGCGACCCTGTTGGGCGGCAACGTCAGCATCGTCGCGGTCTCGGACAGTCAGCACTTCCTGCACGCCAGCGACTTTGGCGGTGACTCGATCATCCACGATCTTTTGGCAAGTGGTTTTGGCTCGATCATCAGCGCCGCGGAGACGAGTGTTTCGTTGGGGGTGGGAACGTCCTATGCGCTTTCCAGTGCTCGGATCCTCATAGGTACATCGGATGATGCCCGGACCACGATCGTGGCGGACACCTTCAGTGCCGAGGCCGACGCCCGGATTCGAGTCGCCGCGAGACCCAACAAGCTCGGCGGTGGCGTCGCGGCTGTGGGCGTGGGCAAAACGATCTCGGACGTCATCGTCAATAACGCCCAGGTTACGACCGGTGGCGACGTGACTCTGCGTGCGTCGGCCGATCACATCGTCGATATCACGGCCAGTTCGTCGGGTGCGTCCTCGTCGCTCAAGTTGGGCGGCGCGATTGCCGTCAGCTGGTTAACGTCGCATGTGACGACACATATCACCGAGTCGGCAACGTTGGATGTGGGCGGTGATTTGTTTGCGCAGAGCGATACGATCGACCGCAATCGGACCATCGCGCGATCGGTCGTCGGCCTCAGTGGCAAGAATGGATTCGCGCTGACACTTAGCTACGAAGACGGTTCGACCCGCGCGCTGGTCGAC